>NZ_JAJAEF010000007.1:0-245316 GCF_020447145.1 Shewanella sp. SR1
TTGCTTCTTCAGCTCACGGATTTCAATTTGTTCAGGGGTAATCGGAGATGCTTTTGGTGTGCCACCCTGGCGTTCTAGTTTTAACTGTCTCACCCATTTATCCATAGTGGACTTACCTACGTTCATCGCCTTTGCAGCTTCGATGATGCTATGGTTTTTATCGAGGACTAATTGGGCTGCTTCAAGTTTGAATTCAGCACTAAATGTTTTTCTGGTTGTTGCTCTCATGTATTCACCTAAAGTCATCTACGAGGCAATAATATCACCTCTATTTAGGTGGCCAAAATTAGTGTGCCACTACACACGCACTACCAGTGAGATGCAAGGCTAGATTAGCGCGAATATCTATCGCAATATCGGGATCAACTTGATCAATAACATGTTGTTGCGGTAACCAATGCCTTAACTTTCGACCAGTTCTTCCAGCATTAGATACTTCAAGAAATGCTAGTAGGATTTCAAACACTAGAAGTTTTTCCGGTATGTCAGGATAAAAATTCATATCAATCATCAAGATTTTCTGCAAATCAATGCCTAATGATTTAATACAAGTAAAACTCAATTCCAACGAACCATTGGACGCCGCTTTGTTGAAAATGCTTAGCCAACTGGCGATTGCAGTCATATCTCTATCAACTGGTTCAGCAATATCATCTACAAACGTTAAGTCCTGTTTGCGTAAAAATGCTGGCATATCAAGGCAATCAAGCACTGAACTGCTATACACTGGCGCGGCAAAACAAAGAGATACAACCCCAGCCCCTACCGAACCAAACCCCGCTTCACCGGCTGCACGAGTGTGCCTTATAGTTCGCAACTCTGGTAAACCGTCAGCTTTTTGGTCCCGCACGGCGACCAACACACAGCAGGTTTGCTCACAAAGCAAACTATACTTAACGGTAATTTCCTCAGGATCCTTGCTGCTCGACAATCTTTGGTAAGCTGCCAGACGTGACAGTGTTCCAGGACCAATCCCTCGAAACTGTCTTACCGGGATTACCTGTTTTTGCTGCATAATTTCAATATTCACGTAGGTTTTTGGTGATATTTCGGTCTCAGATGTGGCATAGCATTGATAACCATCACCCTTAAACAGTAACTGTTTATCAACTTGCTCATTAATTGGTATCGGCCAATGTATTTTAAGATCTGTTATCTCTGGCTGACGGCATCGTTTAAATTGTCCCACAGTCGCATCTGCCATCGACTCGTTTGGCGATACATAGATGGCTGAAGCGCCAGTACTGCGTGACAATTTATTCAGAAAAGCTTCGTTTACTGCAGAACCCACGCCCACACTGAATAATCGTATATTTGCTTTTATTGCATCCGCGATTATTGCCGCGGTATCCCACACTTCACCATCAGTGATCAGCAACATTTGCGTCGCAAATTCTGCATGCCGTCCTGTTTTGCGAGCCAAGTTTAATGCTGCTGCAATTTCAGTTCCCCCCATGTTGGCCTCTAGCTGGTTGATGTATGCATGAAGTTTTGCAAGATGCTCACTATCGGCAGGAACAGGGGATGGAAACAAACTTTGTGCTTGAGACCCAAAGGAGATGATGTTGAACCAGTCTGATGGCTTGAGAAGTGTTTTAATTGCGACGAAGGCCTTACGCACCTGCTCAATAGCATCTCCACACATTGAACCTGAACGGTCAACAATAAACTGGAAGCACTGAGCTGACTCATGGTGGTTATCTAATGATGGTAATAGCAAGTTGGCGCAGTACTGCAACCCAAAAGCACTCTTTTCAACTAGAATTTCGCCAGTAAATGAAGGTAATGCTTCTAGTGTAATTATGATGTCCCTATCAGGAATAACCCTATCCCCTGATAAGATTAAAGAACTCTCTTCTCGTTTTACCGTTAATGAATGACTTGGACTGGTGACTAATGAGGAAGATAATTCACCGTTAATCGTCAGATTAAATGTTAAGCGTGCACCATTATCTAGTGTATGCTCAATCTGTTGATAATCTTGTAAATTTGCTGATCGCTGATGTCCGTAGCGGTCACCAATTGTACACGGAAAATAAAACCGCAGTTTACGCTCTTGCCAGTTCAGGACTTGGGCATATTGAATAGAAATGGTAACGTCATCATTAGGTAGCAAATTACCAACATTGAGACAATATAACCCATCATTCCACCGCTCCAGTAATACAGCACTGTCACCTTCTGCTATGGCGCCTTCGTATTTATCAGTTCCAATAGCTTTTAGCATCACTTCACCTGTGAACTGACGTTCACCAATCGCCATGGATAACCCTAAAATGACCGCATCTAGTGGTAACGTAAATGAGAATATGGCTTCAATAGGGCAAGTTTCACGATTTACAAATTCGTGAACCAATTCGACTTCACTGATAGCACCATTCAGTTGCGCATTAACTAAACTGTGCTTTAAAACAATGTCATGATCAAACCCAAACCCTTCAGAACTACCTAGCGCTATGTTATTCATCACATTGTTGTTCATTTTCCACCCCACCATTATTTTTAGGCAAAGAGCACTGCATAACCTGCTGATAGCTACTTATCATTGCAGGTACTAACATCCTTAACTGCTCACTACTCACACCTGCCGCAATTGGGTCAATCATTAGCGTCAGCCCTTGGCCCAGATGTAAATGACTGATTACACGCATGTCCCCAGCTTTTGGTTGAATATCAGGCAACTCAGGTTCATTTGCATAATTCAGTAACTCTTGAATTCGCTCTAAAGACAGCCCCGCACTTTGCCAACGTTTAATTTTAAGCAATTGCTCAACATGTTCTGTGTCGTACCAGGCTCCACGACCAGCACCATGAGGCCCTTTAATCAGCCCCTTTTGCAGATAAAACCTGATCGTTCTAACTGGAAAGTCGAGCAATCTCGCCAGATCGCTGATGCCATATTTTTCTTGCATCCTGTACCTCCATATAAACTTCACTTAAATTTATACACCAACAATGTACAGTTCAAGTGTAATGAATAATATTTTTTATGAAGTTTGAATCAATAGAGAAAAAATTAACAATAAGGATAAGTTGGTTAGCTTAAAACTCTATCGGTAACTTATGTTCTTTCTGGTATTAAAATTTTTCTATGTAAAATCTAAACCCGCCTTATTCAAAGCTTCTTTGATATAGCCTCATGACATTGACCAATTCATATTTTTTTTATCTATTGCACTTTTTCCAAATCTTTTCAGATATATATCACTCCTGTGCATAAGCCCATTAATGCTTTCAAGGAGCCTGATATGTCAACAAAAGCGATACCCACCAAAACTGAACCTAACAACTCGATAGACCAGCCAATCAACCCGTGGCCGCAAACTGCCGATGAGGTCCTCGCCTCTGCCGCCAATATCATTGCCGAGCGCTATGTGAAGAAGGACGCCTATACCAACCCTCAAGCCACTAAGGATTTTTTAACTTACAAACTCGGCGGTTATGAGCGGGAGGTGTTTGCGGTGATGCTGCTCGATAATCAGCATCAATTACTGGAGTTTAAAGAGCTGTTCTTTGGCACTTTAGATGCTGCCAGTGTCTATCCACGGGAGGTGGTTAAGGCGGTATTGGCCATCAATGCCGCAGCGGTGATCTTTGCCCACAACCACCCATCCGGTGAATCTGAACCTTCGGCTGCAGATAAGCACATCACCAAACGGTTAACCGATGCATTAGTACTTATCGATGTGCGCGTGCTTGACCATATTGTGGTTGGTCGTACACCGGTGTCCTTTGCTGAACGAGGCTTACTTTAGCCAATGTTTAAACCTGCCACGCCAAATCAAGGAGTCCATCATGATTGAATTTACCGACAGTTTTTCGCAGGCCTGTGTCGCCGAAGCCTGCGCCGCTTTTCCTGAACTGCGTAACCGCTTAGCGGTTGAGCTAATTTTGCCGATGTTTGTACGCCCGCTAAATGCCATGGGCCAAGTGATTGGCAAGCCAGTCGTTGCACCACACCGCGAGCTACATAAAACCGTATTATTTGTTTTTCACCGTGATGTGGTTGAGCACTTGCCCAGGGAGATCAGCTTTTGCCGCTATGTTTGCCCCTGTGATAGTTATGGTGTGCCAACAGGTGAATGGCAGCGTGTGATCAACGGTGTGTACTTCAACCATGGCAGCAACGAGCAACCGAATTGGAGCGTACACACCTAAAGAACGTTACCTGTCATCACCCACTCCACTAGTCGGCTGTATTAACCGCTCTTATCACCCACTCCACTAGTCGGCTGTATTAACCGCTCTTATTAGCACTGGTATTTATCACTGCTCTCGCTAGTCAGCTAACGAACCCTACTCCCTAAAGTTCTTTTCAACCATTGAGGTCACTATGACAACGCTAAAACTTTTCGATATTGAGCACGCCTGGGGCTTGCCCCGTAAAGTATCTCCCCGCTTTGGTGCAAGGCTGATTTTACGTGGTCTGCACTTGGATTATCTCAATGACCGTTCAAGCTTTGTCGGTGAATTTCCACCAGCAATTAAACAACAATTTATCGAGGCCTTTCCCGCCATGGTTAAACAGCTTGAACGGCTGGTGGCCACCGGCGATATTGATGCCACTGAGCAGCACTGCGTCACCATTGAGCACGTTGGCTTTACCTGTGAGGCTGACACCTTAGGCAGCCACGGCTATTTGTATATTGCGATTTATCAAACCGAAGCTAAACCACTAACCACCAGCAACCAAGCCCTGACTCGATAAACCGTTCGATCTAGCAAGCCTGCACCAATCAAACACCTTTCCTAAACCCCAGCTTAGACCCCAAGCAAGTAACGCTTTACCTACTTGCACAAAGCCGCTTGGCCAACACCCGTTTTATTAACCAAACCGCATAGACAGCAAAAGCCAAGGCGTGACTGCGCCTTGGCTTTTGCGTATGCCCGTTTTTAAATAAGGAATATTCCATGACATTAACTATCAAGCGTAATCAACTGCCAGCGATGCCTGATCGTTTTTACCAAGTGATTGAAAAGGAACTGACTGAAGTCACACCAAAAGACGCCAACGCCATCACCCTTAATTTTCGCGATCCTGGTTACAGCGCCGAAGCTGGCGGCTTTCATCCCGTCGAAGTGCGGCTTGAGAAACAGCAAGATCATTGGCGTTTAGTCTACGTCACCGACTTTGCTTTTCGCGGTCATCCCTTCCCTGAACTGGTTAAAGACATCGATATCTGCTTTAACAGCAAGCAGGTCTATAGCCTATTTAGTGGCTGGATTACTGAGCGGGAATCACAGGGGCTGATTAAGTTGTTCAGCGATAACTTTGTCAGTTACTACCAGATGGAAGTCTATCAAGTAGAAGTGAGCTTGGATTAACCCGCCTCGCCGTCATTTCACGCGAGCATCCTAAGCCTATCTACCTGTTTCTGCTCTATCGCAATCAACGGGCCAAGCACATCACACCCGCGCCCTTGTAACCTAAATCATTACGACAAGCCCCTGTCGTTAACAACAACCTACCCCGCCCGCAACGCCCGTCGTTAGCGGGCTTTTTGTTTTGGAGTCCACCATGAACATCTACCGCGAAACCATCCTGCCACTGCCAGAGCAATTTTATGAATTGTTAGAACGGCAACTGGCCGCACTTAATAAGCCCAACCTCAACATCGTCACCTTTAACTACCGCGATCCCGACTACAGTGCGGATAGAGGTGGTTATCACCCAGTGGAGATCAACCTCTACCGCCAGGGGGATTGCTGGTATCTCAATTACTTCACCGACTTTGCTTACTGCGGCGGGCCCTTCCCTGAGCTTGAGAAAGAAATGGAAGTATTGTTTCAAGAGAAGCAGGTTTACAACAGCTTCTTTGGTCGCTGTTACCTGGAACACGCCGACAACTTGGTACGGCTGCTACTGGAGAACTTCTGCAACTACATCGAGATGGCGGTGTACCAGGTTCAGGTCAACGCCGACTGAACGTGGTGCCCACAAAGGTATTTTGGGAACCAAGCAACGCAGGCCCGATGCGGGTTTGCAATATGCTGGTGCCCACAATCATCACATAGCTAATTGAGGGAACCAAGCATGAACGAAGTCGAAGCGGTCAAGAACCGCGACACCATCAAGCTTATCAGTTACCTGCTCGAACGTCACTTTGGTGAGCAGATGGCCGATGTCTGGAATATCGGCCTTAACCTGGCACTGCGTATCTCTGACTTACTGGCCATCAAGTTCAGCGATATCGACGGCGACCGCTTAAATATCATTGAGCAAAAGACCGGTAAACGCGCCAGCATCAAACTCAACCCGAAGACACTGGCGTTGATTGAGGAGATCCACCAGCGTCATCCCGAGCATATTTACCTATTTCAATCCCACCGCTCGAGCCAAGCCAAAGACCGGCAGGCCCCCGCCAAACCGCTGACACGGCGTGCAGTCGCCAAAGCGTTTGCCTTTGTCGGTGACGATATCAAGTTAGCCCTGGGCACCCATTCGATGCGTAAAACCCGGGGGTATCACCTGTATCAAGCCTGCAAAGACATTGGCCGGGTGATGCGCATGCTGCGGCATCAATCGGAAGCGGTCACCCTGCGTTATATCGGCATCACTCAGCAGCAAATCGATAAAGACTTTGTCGAGCTGGAAATCTGAGGTCAATCAGCACGCCCTATTCAACCCTATTAGCAGATGCGACCTAGGGGTATCTGCGTTGTTTTTCTTGGAGTACATACCATGTATAAATTTCATCCAGGTGATCATCTGGTCACCAATATCGATCCGCTTGGCTTAACCGAACACCATGGCCTCTATGTTGGCCATGGCAATGTGATTCACTTATCTAAGCAGGGCATCATCGAAGAAATCGATCTGCAGCAATTTGCTGGTGGCCACAGTATCAGAGTGAAAAAGTCCACGCTGTTTCCCCATCAGGCCATTGAGCTAGCGCGCAGTCAACTGGGTCACAGCCCATACGGCGTTGCTACCAATAATTGCGAGCACTTCGTCAATGAATGCTTAGCGGGAAGTAGCACCTCCAATCAAGTCAGTAATCTCACCCACATTGCGCTGCAAGGCTCCGCCAGAGCAGGCTTACTGGGGAGGAGCGCGTCAAAGCTTGCCACGGGGACTGTCGCAAACGTCGTGTTAGCCTCTACCGCCATCAAAATGACCGGTGAATACCTAGGGCTACCCGACAACGTCAACACACTACTAGGGACACCTGGAGATCTTGTCGCTAAACCTGCCGAATGCCTACTAAAAGGCACCAGCCAAACTCTAGGTGAAAGTTATGCTTGCTTACGTCAAGGAGAAATAACTGATGCAGGGATCAAGCTCGTCACGGGCAGTGTAGAAACCGGCTTAAACACCGTGCTGACGACAGCAGAAGTGGGCATCAATGGCGTAAAAGCCGGTGCTGAGCTGATAGCCGATGCATGGCATTGGTTAAGGTCATGATGCTTCACCTGCAATATTGAGAGTACTCAGTCACCCATTAGCCAACCCCTCTAAACGAAGCGGCATCACTTGCCGCTATCGTTTTCACTCCTATTGCGATTACGCTCAGTGCGTTAACGCTAAAGATTAGCCTTATACTGAAGCACCATTTATGCCCAGTTAAGCGATACAAACTATGTTCTATCATCCTTGAGCTTTATGGCGTTGCTCGAGCTGACGAGTAAACCGTGTAATCATTATTTTTTTGTACCACGTTATGCTAAGGTATTACCTAGTAGTACTAAGCATTACCTATGGAGTAACAGATGAGCACAATCAAACCCGTGTCGGTTAAATTAGATGCCGATATTAAAGCCAGAGTCGAGCATTTAGCCGAAACTCGTAAACGTTCATCACACTGGATGATGCGTGAAGCGATCCGTGAATACGTTGAGAGAGAAGAGAAACGCGAGGCACTGCAGCAAGAAGCGTTACGCGCATGGGAAGAACACCAGACATCAGGCTTGCATGTCACCGGTGACGAAGTGGTGAGTTGGCTGGAGTCCTGGGGAAGTGAAAATGAAAAGGCTGCCCCTACCTGCCACAAATAGTCTTCACAGCCACTGCGTTAGCTGATTTAGAACGCTGACCTTTAGCTCTTCGTATTTAAGCCTGACGCTCGATGAATTAACTGACCGCTTTACCTTTTAAATTTAGACTGTATCACTGATGATAAAAAAGGCCTGTCCAATACTAAAATAATCGCCATAATATATCTGCAGCTCACTCCACTATCAATTAGGAGATAGATAGACTTCCGAGTTAAATACACTAGTCTCAAAAAACCTAATTTCACCTGCAGTCAATGAATGTGCTAAATTCGATAATTTCATGTAATTTTTATCATCCCAATGTTCCTCCGGTACCCATGTTTTCATTATTGGAATGCCTGAGTTTTCTTGACGAACAAAAGGTATATAGCAATTTCTTGTAACCACAACAAAATCTTCAAATTTCACATCGGCATCTGAGTAAATCATTCTAATTGTATTCTCATTAAATATACCTGCTACCGTATCAACAACGACTTTAATGCTCTGTTTACTATTACGAGTAATCATTCTTGCCATTGCATGCTCAGATATATACACTAATGCTCTGATACAATATCCATCATTTCGCATAGGCCGTTTTTTATCCACTATGTGGGAGCAAAGTGGATAAAAATGTTCATCTTTTGTATATTTATAACCTTCTATGTCAATAGCCGTGGCGCCAACATATATATATTCTGTTAGCTCTGCGGTTTTTCCCTTGTTAAAAGTTTTATGTTCAATCAATAACTCAGACAAAGATTCTCGATTGATATCAAGTTGTAGTTGATAAAAATTTTTCAATGTTTTATTTTTTCTTTCAAACGCTAAATTATGCTTATCATTCACCGAATTAAAAAGCTCCCTAAGCCGTCTAAACTCTCCTCGTATAAAAGCCTTTGCAGCACTTTCGTTAGATATTTTGATTAGTTTACTGTTATCCATATACACTCCTTTGCTAACTAAATAACATATAAGTAACGTCACATAAATTTTGTAAATTCTGGACTCGAAAAATACCTATCAATATCTACCTGACTACAGCTACTCGTTTGTTCATGGGCCAACAATTTATCTATTGGAATTATCACACCTTCAACATCTGTCGTTGACGTAGCTTTCAGCCTAAATGCATACCCCGAATCTTCACCAGATTCCCACACAAAGACGCATGACACAGAACCATAATCATCCCATTTTTTTCCGACACGCCCTTTTATTCTCAACAAGTTTAAGGCTCCATCAGGGCCTTTAATAGCCATTTCTACCGATGAATGTCGTGCTTTTCGCCATGGACTGCGAGTATGAATAGCTCGATAGTTTATCGTCATTGCTTTGCTCCCTGCCTCTATCGGTTGTTTCGTTTAAACTATCTATTATTTTAGCAGGCTTCATATCAAGGCATGTCAAAAAATTCACAACAAGTGACCGTCTTCGTTAGCTAGTTTATTGTAATTCCGAAAGTGGTCGTCCTATCTATGGCAATGACTATTGTTTTAGGGAACTGCTTATCGACTTTGGTGACACCGGTTATCTGGCAATGTACCAGTATGATGGCAGCGAACGATTGACCGTGTTGTGTATCCGCCACCAAAAAGAAGCCGTCTATTGAGAGATGCATCAGCAAAGAGGTCTTCGCATGGATGAGCGATTATGAATATACTGCTACTCTCTATAAACACAAAAGCAAGGGATTTGAACCCCTTGCCCTTTACTTCCCTATTTGTACTCGCAGCAATCGTGCTAAGTAAGTTAATCACCAACTTTGTAACCGACCCGAGATACGACTACAACCAAAGTTGTGATTGCCATTCCCATAAATTTTCGTGTCAGTTTTAGCAAAATAACTTAATCTTTTAAACAAGTCTTGGTAAATGTAAATGAAATCAGCTTGGTTACGACACAGTAAATATTGAGCATTTTCTGGGAAATGGATCAACCCTTGAGCATTGAAGATATCTAACCTTAGTGCACTCGCCCAAGCTTTGTGTATTCTGTTATACATATTAGCCCGACCCAATTCAAATTTCCCTAAACTTTTATACGCATGGCCATTGAAGAACAAACAGACATGGTAATGACACTTATCCCTTCCACTCATCTCTTTAACCCAAATGTAAAATAACTCACTAGCATGAACCTGACCGTCAGTTGTGTTTCGTAGTTTCGCCTGATAATCCGCTTTTAACTGGGCTTTTAATGATTCGAAGAAACGGGTGATCACTGCTGTATCACTCGATTCAAACGTATCAGGAAATCGTAGATCAACTCTTATCGCAAACACCTTTGAATACTCCATAACCACGCCATTTATAACCTTTGAAATTTTATTCAGATATTCTTCAATAGCACCATTCTTAAAATAAAGTGTTTGCAATCCATCATATCGAGGTGTTGTTAGCACCGTTAAATTCCTATTGATAATACTATCCATAACTCACTCTCCCATCATTATTTAAAGGGTGTAGTTAACCACTCAAAATTAACACACTAATTTTGATGAATACAAAACAACCAAGTAATACACCAGGCAACCAAATTAAAAACATTAAGCAAGAAACATATAAAACACAGATATAATACTATTAAAACCCTAAATTAAAACTACCGAGAACCAACCAAACTCAAGCGATATTTTAAATTTAGATAATAAAGTTCACTGCAAAAATATTTATCACCACTCTGAATTAATATGCATACTATGAGAAAAAATAAATCTTGAGAAACAAACCATAAACGTTAAGCACTTATGTCGATTAAAAAGTAACACTCATAAATAGCGCGCCAGATTTTCAGCTAGTTGAGCATTGTCAGGTTCTTGATTGCAAAATAAGTCCATTACTCTAGTCTTACCTATAAAAACTTCAGCCATTGGGTTGCTTTGCTTTAAATAATCTAATGCAGATTGTAAGTCGGCTTTTTTACGAATACAGTTTGGACCATATTGTAAAATATAATTCTTTCTTATATATCTTATTCCCGAAGCGGTAAATGGCTGAAACCATGCGATCAGCTCCTGTGAATCCAGTACATATTTAGGCGGAGGGCAAAAGACTCGCATAAAATCTCTTGAGAAATAACTTAACAACTCAACGGCTAACCACAAAGATTGTGAAGATATTTCAAAATCGTCTGGATGTTCAAAACAA
This sequence comes from Shewanella sp. SR1, assembly GCF_020447145.1. Lineage (NCBI taxonomy): Bacteria > Pseudomonadati > Pseudomonadota > Gammaproteobacteria > Alteromonadales > Shewanellaceae > Shewanella > Shewanella sp. SR1. The sequence goes on from NZ_JAJAEF010000007.1 coordinate 11,127, forward strand.
TGGATCAAGGCGGCAACTCTGGCAATGTTCTCTGATAACTTGGATGCATGGTCTCTTGCACATGCATACATGCCCCCGGGAGCCATTTTAGTTTCGATGTCATTATAAATATTCCACCAGATTTTTTCAGCTGCCGAAGAAAAAACCACCTTTTTCCGATGCCAATAATCAACTAATCCCAAAGACTGCTCGAGTAGTTGTCTAATCCTGCAATTAAACTCTTCGATACCCTCACGGGAATGCCGATGACCATTAGCTTGGCGAAAACCACAGGTAGAAAGTGGCTCGCAGATCAACATCCGAGATAGAAATCCATTATCACGGACATTAACGTTAGACTTATTCAAAAAGTTCTGTAACGTATCTGGTTGCACCATGATATGCATCGATAGTCGAATATCGTTTAATTTAAATGATGGTGAGGTTTTTCGATTTACCGTCATATCATCACCACTCCACATCGGGTTAAAATTAGCAGCGTTGCTCATAACCCTACTTTTAAATATTAGATCTCCTTCACTGGAGCCGAAAAAAACATTAGGCAGATCATTTTTTAAACCATCAAGTAACGCTTCACTGGTGGTATCCTCATATATCACTCTAGGGGCTCGAGGTTTTGTAGGTTCTTGTTCAGATAATGCTACCAATTGCTGGGTCGTCTCTTCATTTTCAGCATTATCCAGCGTAATAGTCTTTTTTAATTTTGCTTTTTTTGCCTTATGTATATCCATCTGAATGTTGTACTCTTTTAAAATTTGCTGATAAACAGCCTCTTGTTCTTTTTCAATACTTTTAATCTCTCCCATGAACAAGTTATCAACGGTCGATTTACGTTCACCCGATTGTGCTATGGTCATTACCATGAGTGATACGGGAGCGATTTTCCGAGTAGGTATTTCAACATTGAACACCCCTTGCATGGCAGTTGCCATCGACGTTAACTGACAAGCCAAGATCATACCATCGGGTGCTTGCAGCAATGCTCTTACTTCTTCAAACGCTTTCTCCATCTTAGGAGCGACGGTTAGATTTGGAACATAACCGTAGGAGATTGGAAATAATTTCTGGTAATAATAACTATTCATAATCCACCTTTATTTAATAAGTTAATCACTCTTAAGGTCAGTAAAATCTTCTACCTTGTAGCCACTGTTCGACTTCTTGCATGTACCAGCCAACGGCACGAGCGCCAAGGCAAACTTTTCGAGGAAAAAGTGGATCAAACCTGGGGGATTTGGGATTGAGTTTATCGTAGATAGTTGAACGCGAAAGCCCTGTAAGCTGAACCAAGGTCTTCAGTCTAATAATGGAATTGCTTGTGAGAGTTGTGTTCATAATCGTCCTCAGAGTTGTGAATAAACGTCTACAACCCTGAGATTAGATGGTTATCAAGCATGAATAAACGGGGTAAAAACGGTCCCCCTAGCTCACCTAAAATGCATTATTAATTGTATTATATGCGTTTTTTGGTGCCCTAAGAAATTCTCTCGGTCTTAAAATTAATTCAGCATATTTAGCATTATCACTCGAAAAGCCTTCTCCCTCTGATCCCTCTAAAAACTTTTGTATTTCAGATGTTATATTTTTATCGTAAGCCTGCTTATGATGCCAAAAATGCTCGAGGCAGTGAGTTAAGTATGGAAACTGGCAACCATCTGCAATCGATTTAGTTTTACCGCATCGACCATCAGGATTAGGGTTGAGAAAAAAAGCCGCCGCTTCTGCCTTTTTTTGAGCATAACCGAGTTGATTCATAATCAACTCTACCAATCCTTTAGCTTTAGGTAGCTTAGCTGTTTTCCCCCAATAATAACGGAAACCTAAGATAGATAATTCGTCAAGGTCTGATTGTTTACGTAACATGTCATCAATATAGTAAGGACTATCTATTGGTATATCGCTTATAGATGTTTTTTTATCTACATCTTCGACAATAAATTTAACAACATCCATTTCATACACATATACTGAATCAACAGATGCCTTTAAATCTTTAAACTCATTTTCAATGCAATTATTTTCCTTCCATTCATTTACTGATTTAGCTGAAAAAACAAATTCTACTTCAATAGAATTTCTAGCAATAAACATATCAAACTCAGTCATCGAACCTTGTTTTTGGCGTAAATATTCTGTTTGACATCCCTTTCCATCAAGAATTTCAATATCACCATTTGAATCAAAAAACAAGATAGCGAGAGGATTTCTTACGCTGCATCGCCTTTGTTTTAAAAGCAAATTTAAATCTTCTTTTTTCAACTGAACATATGAAGCATGTTTAATTAAGTGAGCATCAAATACTGGTTTAACGACATTAGGTTTACCCTTAAACCTAGTATGAGCATTTAAGCCACGGGTTGTGCGCAAATTTCTTCTGAATAAACTTTTATCACCTTTGTAGGTAACCCAGACATTTATGTTAGCGGGAACTTCAATTAAAACAGGTTTATTTTGTTCAAATAGATAAACCAAAACACTGGTAAAATCTGTGTTTAACTTTATTTTCGATAACTCTATAATTCGACCCATTGAAGCTACCACTCCACATTAACCTGCTATTTTTACTACTAATAGCAGAAATAGCACCAAAATCCCATTTCATTCTAAAATTTGAGACAAATCTTTTGCTTAGATAAAATAAGGATAAAATCACAGTAAAGCCACGAGGATGACCGGAGTGTTGGCCTAACCTAAATCCTCTCTAAACCACTTTCAGATCTCTTAAGCCAGTTACTGACAAAGAGCCCACTGCTGCAGTGGCAATATGATTGCTCCACCACTCCATTAACTTGGTACGTCGCTCTAGATAGGTAGTGCGATTATAGGCACTGCGGATTTGGTTTTTATCAACATGGGCTAACGCGGCCTCAATGACATCACCATCAAAGCCTTGTTCGTTTAAGGTAGTACTCGCCAGCGAGCGTAAACCATGACCCGTTGTTCTTCCCTTTAATCCCATGCGCCCTAATGCTTTGTTGATGGTTTCAGGATCTGTGTGCTTTTTGGGATCTTTAGAAGACGGAAAAACGAATTGGCTGTGTTCACCAATCGGCTTAACAGTTTCCAGTATCGCGAGGGTATGCTCTGTAAGCGGGATAATATGCTCACGATTCATTTTCATGCGCGATTCAGGAATAGTCCAAAGTTTGGCATCAAAATCGATTTCTTCCCAACGGGCTCCGGCCGCTTCATTTGGCCTGGTCATTGTGTGCAATTGCCATTCAATCAAACACCGGGTCGTTAACAATAAATTGGCGTTTGCAATAGTCTGCAGCAACTCAGCTAGCTCTGCTGGTTTTAATGCTTTCAGATGTTCTACTTTGCTCTTTCTAAAAACTTCTCGAATACCTGACAACGGATTAGCATGAATGTAACCAGAGTTAACTGAAAAGTTCATGATTTCATTCAGCAACTGAGCGGTAAGTTTAACCGTTTCAAGGTGCCCCTTCTGCTCTAGGGGCTTGAGCGCGGCAATGGCTATGGGAGCCGTGAGTCTGCTAATCGCAATACTCCCCAGTTTAGGGAAGGCATACAGCTCAAGCTTACGCCAATTGCCTTCGATGGTTTTAGGCTTAATGCTTCCCTGCTTAGAGTCCATCCACATTTGCGCAATATGCTTAAGAGTTTGAGCGTTCTCTGTTGCCGCTTTTAATTTGTTTTCAACTTTAAGTAATTGAGGGTCGATGCCTTCGGCCAAGTTTTTTCGCGCTTCTAGCGCTTTATCTCGCGCCTCAGCTAAGGATACGTCAGGATATGAGCCTAAACCAAAATAGGTGGGTTTGCTGGTGGAGGGGCGTATGTATCGAAATTCCCATGTTTTCCCTGCTGTACGCACATAGAGATATAGATTGCCACCATCTGACAATCTATAGGGCTTTGCTTCCGCTTTAGCATTGAGCACCGCTTTTACAGTCAGCTTATTTGTAGTCCTTCCCATACCGTTCTACCCCCTCAAATTAAGCCCCAAAGTAATGCTTGATTTTGGCATTATTTCTAACTCTAAAATCAAGCATTACTTATTACTGAATAAATTAAGATAAATCAGGATATTGCCAAGTTAAATCTGGGCTATAAAATCGAGAAAATCAAGTAAAAAAACGACATAAAAAATGGGTATTTTTTGAAGTGAAAAGTAATGCATAAATTTGCCAAATTTCCTTGGCATTACTTTTGGCATTACTAAAGATTTCGGATGCTGTAGGATGGCATTAAACAATATAGGATGGTAAGTTATTGATTTTTATAAAATACAGATAAGAAAAAAGACGCCCTAGGACGTCTTCAAACTTGAATTTGGCGGTGAGAGAGGGAGTCGAACCCTCTAAAGTACCGTATTAGCGCCATTTATGTGGCTTTCGGAGGGTCTGTGAGGGTCTATAAGAACCTGTTTGGATCCCAAAAAGTTCCCAAAGAGATCCCACTCGGGATCTTCTTAACACTCAGAAAAAAATTTTAAATTCACACAGATGTTTTGCACAAAACTGAACCATTGAATCCCCAAATACGACAATTTATCACACCATGTTTCTAGTTATTCAGGACATACTTTCCTGCAAAGCGAGAAACCACGATGATGCAATCGACTGCGTTTGAACAACAAGCCCACAATCTGCTGATGGTCTTCGAATTGATGACCTATGTAATTAAAAAAGAGATGCCTGATATCAACACCTTTTCTTACGAGGACAACGTTGAGCAAGAAATACTCCTGCACATGCTTAAACAACGCTTAGTGCGTGAAAAAATGTCCGTCGTTCAGATTGAACTCGCAATTTCATTTGCTGAGCAATTTATGCAAACAGGGCTAATTTCCATGGCACAGACCTAAGTAAAAGTTGAAAGGCCAAACCAATAGGAGTAACAAATGGAACACTCAACTTTTATTCATGTAAATCAGCTTAAAACATTGAGTCCTTGGAATGAACACTGCAAAGTCGTGTTACTTGCAGATATTAAACTGAACGACCAAACCTCAATAGAGCTGCAGTTTACACGCTACATTTATCTTCACTTAAATATAGATGGTTATGTTCTAGGTGTGAGTATTAGCCAATCTATTTTTGAGGAGCATCCTGAGTTTAGCTCTCAGTTTTTAAACAACTTAGAAATGATGCAGCTATTACTCATGTATGTTGATGATATAACAAATTTTTGCCAATTATTTGCCGCAGAGTTTGAGTATGTCTTAGGGTATCACCCGACAGTCTACTTTGAAGCCGCGGAACAATATTGGGAAAAGCAGATTATTGAAGCACAATCTAACGCGCCTCAATAATCACCTACTAGCGAACCTCACGGTTCGCTTTTTTTGCTTAAAGCCTTAGCTCACATCTAAGCAGCCAACGCCCACAAACAGCGAACTATCAGATAAAATCAGCAATACACTGTACATTACAGTATCCGACCTGCAACCCACGTTTCCAATACATCAGCCAGTTTAATGAGTTGTTCTTGATGCTTGGATTTGTTTTTCGCTAGGTTTTGGATATTCAATAGCTTCCATCTCACCGCAGGTAGTGCCGCAACGCTCGGTTCATCAAACAATGACCAATCAGGCTGACCCTGTTTAAAGGATAATAAAAAGTCTCTGTCTCTTACAGTAAAGTGATGCTGCAACGCTGTTAGCATTTCTGAGCGAGTTAAAACCAGCTCATCGAGTTTAATCGGCTTTGTCGTCATTCCATTGAATTCAGTTTGAAAGCTTTCATCAAGCGGTTTCCAGCGTGGAGACATCACTTCATTAATGGGCCTTGGATGGCTAAGTGTATAAGTGAGAAAGCCGACTAAAATCTCTCGAGTGATCCCCTCTTCCGCCAGCAGCATTTTCACATCGAAAAGATCCCTTGGGTGCTGCCTATCCATCGCTGCACATAACTTACCACCGTATAGATCAGGCAGGCTTACGACGGGGATCTCTGCATACCCAAATTCTTCTTCAACTAACTCAACGACTGGCATTAATACCGCTTTGTGTAGCGTACCTCTAGCAACAGGAGAGACTTCAATTTTTATTGTGACTCTATCACTTGTCACGACAACCCTGAGCTCATCATATTTATTGTCTTGAAATACTGCACTAAGGTTCGGTTGTAGATTGATCTGCGCAGTCAAACGACCAAGCGCTTCCTTCACACTTTGTAGCGCTTGTTCCCTTGGCTCCAAAGGAAGATAAGCCAAATCGATATCGACCGATAAGCGTGGGAAGTTGCGCACAAATAGGTTGATAGCCGTACCGCCCTTTAGGGCAAATACCTTCTCTTGGGCGACGAGCGGCAGCATCCGAATAAGCAAGGTCACTTGCTGGTAGTATATCGATGACTTATTCATATCGATTTTCTTCTGTCTTAATAAACGATGCTGGCACTGTTATTTGATAGCGTCCATCGTAACGGCCATGAGCCACCACCTGACGCTTTCCCGCGCCTAGCGTGATTTGCTGCTCATCTAGCCTTTTGCTCCACTGGTGTTGATAGTAGTGGCCTAAAAAGAGAAATACGCGATTAGCTTGTACGGCTTCACTTCGATTCAGTATTGACTGTATTTTACGTGGGCTGAGATTCACTAACCCTTGAAACAGCTCCGCGGCATGCTCAAAACTGATATGTTTGCCAATGGCATTGACGACCTCATAGGCTGCAAGCTCCGCACAACTTGCCTTAACTTCCCTATTGTTCACCCCTATAGTTATAAAGTCTTTTTCCAACGTTTGGCTCAGCTTGCTACTGGTATAGAAAAGCCAGTTTTGCTCCTCCAATTCGCGGAACCACTTTGGCAACGCCTGCTTACTTTGACAGCCAACCCAAACTTGCTCGCTGCTTAGTTGAAGATAATGACTAAGCCCTTGATGCGTTAGGCTACTGACTCCCGCAAGGTGAACAGGAAGCTTTAGCTGCTCATTCACAGCCTTGAGCGCTTCAACCCAATGAGGCTGTAACTTGCCTGTTGACTCAGGACGAACGTAAACCCCCGCACTTATCTTGTACAACCAACCACTCTGCACATATTTTCTCACCAAAGATGAGCTGATCTCATTTTGTGTCAACCACGACTGAAGCACTACCGCACCAGGACTCGTATGATTAATAAGCCAGTTTATTTTTGATGACATAGTTGCACCATAAGTACCAAAATATAGAGTAAATTAAACCAACTATAGAAGTAGAGTTTATAAATTGCAATTACTTAGTACCCTAGGTACATGTTTGTTGAAAAATGCAAACTAGCAGATTGAGGGGAAGATTAGTTACCAGCAAAAGGCTAAGAAGGGATTCTTACTTAAAACGTTAAACTTAACCCCTGAACCGACAGAATTTCCGGTGCCCAATTCTAGTTATTGATAAGGACAATAACGAGGAGTTAATAATGAGTCAGTCACCGTTTATTCGCGTATATCAACGAAAATCAAAAAGCCCTTGGGATGATCATAGTACCGTCTTGTTACTCGCTGACATTGACGAAAATGATAATAATCCTAGAGCCTTACAATTCACTCGATATATCTATCTTCATCGCGACATCAAAGGACAACACTTAGGCATTAGCATCAGTAAATCGCTTCTTGAGGAACATGCTGAGTTTGATACTCAGTATTTAATGGGCTTGGAAATGATGATGCTATTGTTGATGTATAAAGATGATATTTCTGCCTTTTGCGAGTTGTTTACCGCGGAGTTTCAACAGATATTCGGGTTACCACCGAGCCTCTATTTTGACGCTGCCGAACAATTCTGGGCTGAGCAGATTATTGAAGCCGAAGCTTAAGCTAACATTCAGCCGTAATGTTAAGCGTTAGCCACTTACTCGCGAACCCGAAAGGGTTCGCTTTTCATACCGAATCAAACTTGTGCACAAATTAAGTCCATAGATCATATTTGATGATGCTCTAGCAACATGTTACAACACAAACGCTTTGGGACAAAAACGAGCTAGATTACTAACTCTAATTTATGAGTTTGGGATTAAAATTTGTATGGGGTAACGCCGCAAAAAGCCAGTCAGACTAGTTTGATTGTTATACTTTTAGTAAAATCCATACCGAGACTCCATATAGCTCATTAACTCTCTCAACGAGGATTCTATAGTATGCATAGAACTTTCTAGGTACTGATAAGATATATCAATAACATCCGACTCTATGGAGAGTCCAACTACTTTGCCTGAAATACTTTTTAGTTTTTCGATTTTGTCCTCACTAAGAGATCCTATATTTCCATTGCAGTGGGCTATATAATTCCTTACTGTATTGATTTCTCCTATATCTTCCATTATTTTTTTGGAAAACTGATATTCATAACCCAAAACGTGCTTCATATACTTATTTTGAGTTGATATTGGAGATTTTCCATTAATATCTTTCAGGGATAACTCTTTTTCTTCTTTCATCTTCGCATAATCAAGAAGCCGTGCAACTGAATTTTCGAATATCGCGTAGATGGTAACAATAAATGGAATCCTAATAATTCTTGGCATTTCGTCTTCGGCAATTTGATATACATGCTGATACTCGTGGCAATCCGAATCTGAATATTTTTTCATTTCCGCTGAGATATAGCTTTCACACACAGATTTTACGCCATTTTCTATCTGCGAAAGATAAGCTTGTAGTACGATCAATTCGACCTTGATCTCAATGCCTGGATACCGAAAATCCATATTCAATATACCCATACCATCTTACCTCCGAAGCATAACATTTTATTAGTACGCATGCGCGTTGTTCAAACCTACCTCCCAACCGTCACTACCATTAACAATCTTATTTTAAATGGCTTAAATCAATGCGTCTGAGGTGTGACGCACGAATGTGTAACCAAACGGCCTCAAAAACCAACGTTCTCAAATACAACTATATGCCTATCCAGTTACGAACACTATATGACGAAGAATTAAAAACAGTGGATACTAAAAATTTGTAGAGTAAATAGTGCATAAGTTTTCGATTCGCCAAACGCTTGCTAACACGCTTTGGGGCAAGAATAAGTTAATCACTTTCACTACCACCCAGATATTAACTTCAGGAGAGACAGTAACTTTTTATGTACTTTGTTTGATATTCAAGCTCAGGAAATAATGTAGCTTCGTATACTCCACACAACCTAAGTTCTCGAAGTATATCGATTTTGCACTCTTTAGGGACTATGAATGATTTTGAATACCCATCAAAACTATCGTTAACCTTTACGTATTGCGTGCCATGAAAAATCTTTCCAGTGTGGCATGTAAAGCATCCTTGTTGTGTTATTAGCCGTTTATTGATGCGTTTGGGAATATACATAAACCCAGCATGTTTTATGAAATCATTATTACTAAAACCCTTGGAATCAAATCGTAAATCCAGTCCTATTGGAAATTTATCTTTAGGGGATGATGATTTTTTATCGACATATTCCCCTAATTTATAACCATCGATGTATAACTGCTCTAATATAAAACTGGTACCCCTTTCATTTATTTTATGTATGGATGAAAACATAAAATAATCAAAATCATCAGGGTCGCTGTAAATAATTAATTCTTCTGTAAATTTAGTTCCAAAATTAGAATTGTAATAGTCAAAAAAGTCTAATTCTTCAATGTAATTGGGAAGAAAGAACAACTTACCATCATTGTTATTGTCATTACTGCAAGCAAAATAGAGTGCAACTAAAACGTTTTCAGTCCAGTCAAGAAGTCTTGTCGGCAAACCATAATGCTGTGCGTAGGTGAGCAGTTCAAGTGTATCAACATGCTTCTCTCTCGCTTCAGGATGCATTCGTAAGAATTCGTCAATGAGCTTATTCTCGTCATAAAACTTACCATCTACGGGGCGAAATAAACTTGGAGTCAATTTATGACAAGAATTAGACTGACCACGGAACCACCAATGATCAAGATTGTGTGATGTTTCTGTTTTGGCCAGGTTGATAGCATCAGCAACACAGGTGATTTTTAGCTTAATAACAGTATTGCTTTCTGACATCGTTGTTCGCTCTAATCTATGAATAATCAATATTGATTCAATAATCACTTTGTATCATTAGAAAAGTTTGGTCAACAAACCTTTGCTACAATTTTAAATTTACTCGCTACAAACATACTTTGGGGCAAAAGTGAGTTAGGTTCCTAACTCTAATTCGTGAGTTTCGGATTAAAATCTCTATGGATTAACGCCAAGCTAACCGGCGACGTGCTGGCGCAATTTTTGCGTCTCTTTGCGAAAAAATGTGACAGTTTTGGCCGTCTGCTTTAGGTTTTTGCTAGCGAATCCCCAGATAAATTCGATGGGATTCAAATAAGTAGACACGCATGATGCTGTTTGATCTAATCAATTTCGCCAAAAACCTACTAGATCCAACATCATGCGTGATATCGACATATTACACGATTTACTCAAAAAACAATGCCCTCAAATACACCAAAAACGCCTTAATTCTCTGATGGTTGCTACTGAGTCTTTACTCGATGGCAATCAACTCTCGTTAACCCAGTTAGGACGGAACATAACGGGTAACGTTGCACCAAAACACAATATCAAGCGTATTGACCGACTGCTCGGAAATCTACATGTTGTCAAAGATAAGTTCGCTATTTATCAATGGCATGCACAGTATCTCTGCGGCTCAAATCCGATGCCAATTATTCTTGTGGATTGGTCTGATGTGCGCGAACAACTGCGAATGATGACCTTACGCGCATCAATCAGTGTTAAAGGTCGCTCCATTACTTTGTACGAACGCACTTTTCTGTTTGAAGATTACAATGCCCCACGCAGTCATAACGCTTACTTAGCTGAGCTTGCTAACGTATTGCCGCCAGGATGCTGCCCGCTCATCGTCACCGATGCAGGTTATCGCAATACTTGGTTTAGGGAAGTCGAGCGCCATGGCTGGTTTTGGCTAGGTAGAGTTCGCGGTGATGTCAGTTTTATGCTCAACGGCCAAACATCATGGCAGTCAAATAAATCCCTCTATCCTAAAGCGAATTCAACCGCGAAATACATGGGTAGCGTCAAGTTAGCGCGCAAGTCTCCGCTACAATGTTACCTGCACTTGTTTAAAGCTAAACCTAAGCTGCGTAAGGATAAACATTCTTCTAAAGCTGGGCGAAATCACACCGCACAAAAGAGTTACAGCTTAGGGAGTAAAGAGCCTTGGCTACTCGCAACAAATCTACCGCCGGACTACTTTGGCCCTTCAAAGGTCGTCGATTTATATGCTAAGCGAATGCAAATTGAAGAAACCTTCCGCGATTTAAAAAGTCCGCAATATGGCATGGGCCTTAGACAAAGCCGCAGCCGTTGTCCAAAGCGATATGATGTATTGCTGCTCATCTCTATGCTGGCTGAAATCGTGTTGTGGTGTATTGGGTTAGCGGCACAACACCTTGGATGGCAAAGATATTTTCAAGCCAATACAGTGAGAAAGCAGGCTGTGCTATCAATTGTTAGACTTGGAAAGGAAGTACGCAAAAGAGACAAATATCCGGTTAAGGAGACAATTTTTCGCTGGGCATTAATCGAATATATAAACTTAGTTCATGACGCTGGAAGACCTCAATTATGAGGGGATCCCCCCAGAGGTTTTTGTTATGTGCGACTTCATTAAGCTACAGTTTATTTTCGATATATAAATCTAAAGCGACCACCGCCTTGTAGTGATCGAAAAATGAACTTTCAGTATAACAATAATCATTAAAATGCTCGTATTGTTGAGTTGAAATTTTTATGAAGTCTGAGTATTCAATTTTATTGATTAACTCAAGTGCTGTTTCATCTAGCAACACATTAAACTTGTCTAACATTTAAAATGTTTAGCTTTATCGTTTAAACAAAGGCACACAAGCTGTTCTTTATAAGTATGAGGCTGCATCTTCATACCTAGAATGTTCATTCTTACAGAACTACGTTCGACATCAATATATTTATTTAATGCGTTGAAACCGTCTTTAATCAATAGTTAATGGCTTATTATGATATTTATCATACAACAACTTATTATCAACTTGATTTGGAATAAGTAATGAGTTGCTGATATTAAATTTAAAATCATAGACTATTTATTTTAGTAATGGCCTTAGCGTTTCTCTTCTCTTTTTACGCGTATTTATCTTGGGAATAAAAGTAGAAACCATATAAACAATCCAACCCGCCAAGTAGGATAAAGAAAAGTTTACTATAATGTCAGAAATTTCTTGCCCCTGAGTGACAATTTCCCGCCAGTCAGATGCAAAAAATTGAAACCAAATAATTATTGCTATACAAAAAACCACACCATAAAAAAGGTAAAAATATTCCTTATCAATGTATCGTCTAATTCCATTCACTTCAAAAACCTTATTAATTGACAATCAAACTAGGCAACAATGGCACATAACGCCAAAATAACGGGCTTAAAATGGTTTGTTAAAATGCTTGAGGAACGAAAAACAACAAACTTTTTTAAGTCCTGTTGATTTTCTTGTTAGCCATCATTTTCACCAAGCCATTTTTCAAATGTTTCTTTAGAAGCATTGGTGAGAACTGAACTGAATACATCTTTATTACCATAGTACAAGCAGTGTCTTATCATGGTATATGGATTTAAAGTATCTTTTGAGTTTCCATTGGCTTCAAAGTCAGCTTTATAGCGTTTTACTTTTGCAATACCTTCCTTCATGTAGGTATTCAACTTAGTTCTTGTTATATCAGGTTCCAAAGAAACAATTTCATCTGTAAACCCATCAACTTTATGTGCTTCAGCATCAAAACCAGAGAAGAAGTGATTAGCTATTTTTAGAAGTCCGAATGCAGTTAATAATCCATTCCCATTAGATGATATTAAATTTTTTGGGCCTGCAACGTTAGAGTCTAATGCTTCATCTGTATCATCATCTTCGGCTTTTTGTATTTCAAGTTCAGTCTCATTTCTTATTGCAAGGAATTCCCTATCAGCCAATTCAAATAATGCAGCCAATGTATTTATTCTTCTTTTTAATTTATTTGGGATTTTTTTCTTGTATTTGATTTTATGATCCAAAACGCTCCATGAATCTTGAACGATAGTTCGTATTTGAATTTCAAAGTTAAAACCCACAAATGCTTTATATTCAGGCATCTCACTGCGATCGTCTCCTAGTTTTAAGTCTAAGTGCAACCCCTTATAACCGAATGAATCTTCAGTTTTCTCCATTAGAGAAATTTTATCTGTCACGTCAATGACTGAAAAATGCCGATCTAATACCGCCTTAATTTTTTCGATGTCATCCTCATATAAGCAAACGACTCTGAGGCCAATTAAATCTGAAATATGGTCTTTAATTTCATATTCAGTTTCATTCGCTTCAAGCTCTTTACGATACTTTAGATTAAACTTTCCAAGGCATTCTTCTTTATCTTTGACTCTGCCTTCTATTTTGGAAATTGCGATATCCCCAGAATGTGAAACCAAAGCATTTATCAATGCACAGAACGAAGTCTTTGCATCATCAAGAGTTTTCAAGTTATCACTATAAAACTCTCTAAAATAGTTTTTTTCGAAATCGTAATCTAAAGATGCCACTGGAACTCCTTTTGATGGCTAACGTCTTAGTATTTATGCGCTGCGCTGTTTGTAGGGCATAAATCGCTTAAACATTTTATTAGCGCGCATGCGCGTTTACCTCGTTGTACCAGTGAAAATGCGCACACTTAACTATCTGTATGCAAACAACTTATCAGCTTTCTCGGTGTTTTTCAAGATAGTTGTCACTCTTTGTTTAAATATTAAGCTGCATTTATTACGCCTTCTTCTGGTGCCTTATCTGGGTTGAGTGTTACAGCGCCAACCGCTTCACAATTTCTGATCTCTGTAGACCAACGCATCGGTTTTCTTTCCTTCGCCGCCTCAAGCACTTTCTTGCGCTTCGCTAAAATAGCGCCATCTTGCAGTGCATGACGTTGCCCTGGTGAGACAAAATTTAGCTGGCTGTGTTTATGCTCATCGTTGTACCAGGTTACAAACTTTTCCACCCATTCTCTTGCTGTTGCTAAGCAGCAAAAACCTGATGCCGGCCACTGTGGGCGGTATTTCAACGTTTTAAATAACGACTCTGAAAAGGGGTTGTCATTACTCACCCGCGGCCGACTTAATGATGCCGTAATACCAAGCTCTTCCAGCTTGGCTTTCATGGTCAGTGACTTCATCGGCGCCCCATTATCAGAATGCAGCACTAATGGCGTGTTAAAGCATTGCTCGCGTAACAGACAGCGTTGGATTAGCGCAGCGGCATATTCCCCACTTTCTTGCTCATGAACTTCGTAACCCACTATTTTTCTACTGTAAATATCTTCAAACAGGTACAAATAGTAGAACTGGCCTTTGACGATTGAGGCTAAATAAGTGATGTCCCATGACCACACTTGATTCGGCCCATCTGCCCGATAACTCAACGGTTTGCTTCGATTGACCGCAGCCTGAGTGCGGCCACGATGGTTAAGTTGACCATGAGCATTTAACACTCTGTAGAAGCTGGATTCCGAGGCGATATAAATCCCGTTATCTAATAATGTTGGCACAATTTGCGACGGGGGTAAGCTGGCGTACTCCGCTTGATTGCACACACTTAATATCTGTTGTCGCTCAGTTCTTCGAGTTTATTTGCTGGCTCTGGTCGAGCTGCTGTTGGCCTTAAATCAGCTTGCACTTGACCTTCTCGATACCAACGTCGATAGGTACGCTTACTGAGGCCCGTTTCAGCACAAGCCTTATAAAGGCGAGCACCCTGGGTATACGCCTCTTGGATTAAGGCAATCAATGCTATGCGCTCAGGCAAGGGGGTTAGCTCTCCTCGCTGTCGTCCCCCCAGAGCGCATTGAGCTTTTTTCTGAGCACCAGTAACGCAGCAGCTTCAGCCAGCGCTTTCTCCTTATAGCGCAATTCCCGTTGCAGCGATTTGATTTCGGCTTTGTCAGCCTTAGCCTGCTGTTTAATGGTTTTAGTTTGTACTTCTGAGGTTTGAAAACCAGCTAAACAATCCTGTTTCCACTGCTGTACTTGCTCGCGGAACAAGCCCTTTTCACGGCAATACTGGTTTATCTCCGCTTCCGACAGCGGCGCTGTTTCAATAATCACGGCAAGTTTTGCTTCAGCCGACCAATCATCGGCTGTTAATGTTTTACCTGGCACGGGGCGACCTTCTTTTCTGGCAATATCTCGCCAATGATACAAGGTTTGCACCGCGATGCCTTCTTCCCGAGCGACCTCTGCGACCGTTAAGTTGTGAGGAGGTAATAATTTTTTAAGGATCGCCTCTTTACGTTCTGGTGAATACCGAGCCATATCGTTCTCTTTTGCCGCACCCTGTCTTTAAACATAATGATTATTTAGGGGTGACAACAATCCTGACACAGGGGGTTCTGTCAAATACACCATCTTGAAAAACGCACATGCGCGTTTTCCAAACCTATCAACTAAAAGCCGACCAGCATAGTTACTTGATTTTATAGAATTTTATTTGTTCTCGATTGAATTAATGCGCACTGATTTTGTCTTCAAATCCCCCCTAAATATCTAAATTTAAATACGACTGTATACACATACATTGTTAGTCGATTTATGGTCGGGCCAAACATAGGCAAATAGATAAGAATTTGTAGGACAACAGGAGTAAGAATTTTCGATTTAACTAACGAGCCGAAACACGGAATGGGGCATAAATGAGTTAACCAACTAGCCCATTTGGGAGGCAAAATCCTGTAATACATCACCGTCCTCGCCTGGAACTTATGCGAGGTTAATTATGACTTTCCAAGATAAGGATACAAAAATTCACTAACTTCTCTTGAAGCGATACCAATATCAACTTTTATGCCCTCTTTCTCTAGAGCATAAAGACCCTTTCCATTGTTCCTTTCATCAGGATCTAGAATAGCAACTACAACTCTCTTAATTCCTGATTTAATGATTACAGAAGAACATGCCGGAGTTCTGCCAACAAATGAACATGGCTCAAGAGTGACATATGCAGTCACTTCTTCCATAGGGCCATCATAAGCACTAATCGCTTCGACCTCAGCATGGTTGCCACC
Source organism: Shewanella sp. SR1 (assembly GCF_020447145.1). NCBI lineage: Bacteria > Pseudomonadati > Pseudomonadota > Gammaproteobacteria > Alteromonadales > Shewanellaceae > Shewanella > Shewanella sp. SR1. The sequence goes on from NZ_JAJAEF010000007.1 coordinate 27,148, forward strand.
AATTTTCTGTGTGAATCCTTCGGCAATGACTTGCCCGCCTAGAACGAGAACGCAACCTACCGGAGGATTAGGTTGGCACTCAGGCAGAGCAGCCCGAGATACTTCCAATGCTTTAAGCATAAATGCCTTGTCTAGATTCATCTAAAGTTCCATTTCATTGAATATGTAGTCATTCAATATCACACGTTTGAAAAGTAACTTTCGCGTTACTTCAGGGACATCTACTTCATTACACACGGATTCAAACTCTTGGATAATCGTATTAATTTGCGAACTAATAATTTCTTCCGCTTTTTCGGCCTTAATATTGAAGCTTGGTGCTGCTTTCAGACAAAGTGATAACAGAGACAAATTTGAATTGTCGAAGAGCTTCATTCCATGATTCGCCACCCCACCGCTATGGTTTTGTGGACAAATATCATAAGCAGGTGATAGAGATATTTTATCCCCTTCGACAAAGAAAGCGTGATTACGAGCATGGTCATCCGAATTGCCGATCAGCACGTTAAATACCATCCGTGCAAATAGCTCTTGGCTATCAGAGGCAAATGCGATGCAATACTGCTTCATAACGTTTACTAGGTCTACATAAGAAGCCTCGCTAGCCCATGCTTCATCTAAGCCTAAAACTGTCAGTCCGGACACCATAGAGCGACGACACCAAATACCACCAATCAACTCTCTATCGAATCGTTTAACAAGAAGAACATCTTTGCCTAATGCTTTTTTTAATACAACTTCGGCCACATTGAGTCCGGCTAACTTAGCTAACTTCATGGCTACGTATTCTGAATAAACAACCTCGTAAGTATCATTTGGGGATGAAAACTTAGCAATATACTTAGCTTCGCCACCAGTGATCATCCCTTTCGGACGAGCACCTCCCAGCGATGTACAATGCATAAGTGCTCTATCCAAATCCAACGGGATTTTCTTACCTTGAGCGACGATTTCAGACACCAGGTATAACTCTTCAAGCGTGGCTGCATCAGTAGAACGATCAACATACTCAGTGGCTGAATCTTGAAAGTCGAGAGAACCGATCCGGTCTGAAGCGGAATGCATCAAATACGTCATTTCGTTAAACTCAGCATCGTAGCCTTTGCTCATCAGCCGAGAAATAATGGCCCTACGTCCCCAAGCATCAGGAGCTGCATCACGCAAGCATGAGAATATAGACATGCCTTGAACTGGCCCCATAGTACCAGCAGAAAGCGGTAATTCATGTGAGTAAATTGGCTCTGCATCTGGACGCTTCAAGTAAGACTGACCATAGGTAAAGTGTTGGCCAGATTCATCAATAGTGAGTTTACCAGCTACCACAGGTTCTGAATGTCCTCTAAGCCATTTCCAAACGAAGCATTGGTTACTAGAAGTCGTCATCCAAAATTACCTTTTTCCTTCTCACTCGATTAGGCAGCAGTGCTTCTATTTTCGCATTTGTTTTATGTTTAATAGCAAACCGATTTTCATCGGGTTCAAATAAGGAAACACCTAACACCCAAGCAGTTTCGAAGTAAAGTCCGATACTTACAGACGGATCACCCTTAAGAATCTTTATCATAGTGGGCTTAGATGCCCCAACTCGTGAACACAGCTCTTCTACTGTGATTTTCTTTTCCTTACGCTGGATTGAAAGCAGAGTGGCGAAATGAGCTAGTGCAGCACTAGCAACAGTGCCAACTTGAATTTTATTCCTTCCCATAGAAAATTACTCTTCACCATAAACCAGTTAGAGTAAACAATAATTTACCAAAACCCAAATGTCAAAATAATAGGCCAAGTCAGATTGGTAAATACTACTTTACCGTAATCGTTTAAAAGTAAACTGTATTTTACTAAGTAAACAGTCGTTGAGACTGCAGTAAATGAACAACAGAGATCCAATCTGAACTCTTTATTGAGTGATTGGTTTAACACGCTTCGGGGAAAAACGTTTTAAGGTATCAATCCACTTCTGGATATTTTCCAAGCTACAATTTTCAGCTGATATATCTATCTTCATCGCGATATTAAAGGACAGCACTTAAGCATTGGCATCAGTAAATCACTTTTTGAGGAATATGCTGAGTGTCACTTAACTAACAAAATTCACTTAATCCCAGCAGCGAACAAGGTGGTTAACTCATTCAACCATTTTCGTTACGCCTAAAAAGTGCACTCACGCTAAATTCTTAAGATAAACATCAGTAAAGGTAAACATGATCCATTGAATTGATCGAGAAAGATTCGCTTACAGCAATTAAGTAAGCTTAAACCACTTCGTATCTCATCTCAGCGTAAATAAACCCTCTAAGAACATAGGACATCAACCATCATCTTTTCGTGTTGAATCATCGCTGGTTGATTTTCTGGATCCCAGTGTTCATAACTCATCATAAAGACCAGCTTGAGGCTTTCAGCCAATTGTTCTCGGTTCAACTTATCCTTTACCTGATTTTTTTTGGTGGCGGGATCGTTATTACTAAATTTGGAATTATCGCTATGGCTGATCAAACATAAATTACCAAAGCTATGGAGTATCGACTCGTCCATCGGTTCACCCGCTATGGGATGCTGCGGAAAATAATGTTCCACTGACGTTCTAAAAGTAAAACGGAACTTATCTAAAAATGACTTTACAAAGTCCATATCGACATCAAACTCATGACCATCTTTCAATTTACGCCACAAGCGATAATCTAGGCGATTAAAAATAAAATTCTGGATATGCGTTCCTAATTTGAGGTTATGATGATCAAAGTCGTTTTCTGGCATAACATCTTCAAAACAAATATCAAAATACTCAATGGGTTGCTTGCCAAAACGACCATAGAAAAATTTATTACTCAACTGATCTAAAAAAGCAGGGTATTGACTAATGCGAAACTCACCGAGTTGATGCTGCTTTAGCAAATAATACAACACCGCACTTAACCAGTGTTTATACACCTGTGTAGGAAAGGAAACATGGAACATAGACAACTGCATAATCAACTGTTGATTAAAATCGCCACCACTGGAAACATAATGATGCCTTGTTTCATTCGGTTTTAACTGTTCCAAACTCCAGTCGAGATCATTTTTTCGCTTAATAATATAACGATCAAACAATAGCCGACATCTTAGCAAATTCATGACAAATTCACGGGAAAACGTTGCTATATCCTCATCAGTACGATTGCTAAACCGCTCAAACGCGAGCAATAACCGCTTATCGTCTAATGGCACATCCGTATCAATATGGCTTACATGGGTAATGCGCAACACGTGCAGTAAAAAGTTAGGAAAACTAATAATTGAAGCATATTGTTCAGAATCGTCATTAACTGGGTTTTCTTTCTTGTCTTGCAATACTGGATGTTGAACTATCTCTTCCAAGCTAACTAATGGCGCAGGGCTATCAGAGTTCACCATTTCTTGCCTGATTGATTCAAAATCAACAGGATGTTGATCCCAGTTAGCGCCAAACAAGGTGCAGCGCAAACTTTTCTCAAAACCGAGTTGAGCATATCTGTCCATACTGGCACAGGCATCCCAAATCGTCGAAAACACTTTACGTTCATCGATACCCAGAGGCCGCATCAGCCTAGCTTTAAGCACCTCGTGCTTTTCAAGTTGCTCACCTCGGTTATTCATAATCTCAAAATAATGGTTAAGATCGGTTCCTTTAGGAACGGCAACGCGCAAAATAACCACATTGTTCAACAAATAATCCGTGAGAGTGCATAACTCCTGCTTATGCTCTTCAAAAAAACGAACCGCAACATCATAAGCCCCATGCATAGAGGCCTGTTCACAGCCAGTCGTTATCCCCTGTGCTAATAAGGCTAACGTACTGGTCGACCGTTTACGATTGGTAAATGATAAATTAAGCGATAGCGAGCTAAGCTTTTGAAAAGGTGTATCTTCGGTTGCTTTAACGTTTAAACAACTTTGCTGATTTATGCTATCAGCAAACTCGTTTTTTAATGCAGATAACACCACACACAAAGTGGTATGGCGCTGTTGACCGTCAATCGTCTCAAACTGACCTTCGCCCCTTTTATCGACAACTAAACTACCAATGTAATACTGGCTTGCTGGATGACGACTGTTTTTAGCTCTACGCGATTCATCAAGAATATCTTGCAGTAACTGTCTAACTTCAGGCTCGCCCCAAGCGTAGTTACGCTGATAAATAGGGATAAAATAATGTCCTTGGTTGAACAGCTCAGCCACAGTCAACGGGGTAATATCTGGATTATTGGGCATCAATAAAATACCTTTTCGCTTTGAAGCATTCGAGTAAATCTTCAACTTGTGTTTGATTACCATCTAGATCGTTAGCGCTTAACATTGGCACCATAAATGACAATACTTCTTTAGGATGCAGCGCATTAGCAATCACTTGGATCAGCCCTGCATCAAACTTACCTTGCCCACTGCCAGCATTATCAACGGTGATAAGCTGAACAGTATGATGAGTAAGCCTGATGCGGTAACTCCAGAAAAAACACAACCACACCACTTGTTCAAGAGAATGCTCACCGAACTTATCAACATAAAAGAGCACGGCACATTCAAACAGATTGCGGACATAACCATCACCGGTTCGATGTTTTCCCGGATAATGATTAAGCACCTCAAGTACAGGCTGTAAGACGGGATGAACTTGTACAAACAAACGGTGATGTAGCGCGATGTAATAATGAATATATTCAAAAAAACGTCGACCATTAACCATGATTTGATCAATCTGAAATGGGAAGTGACGTTGGTTCAAATCCCACTGCCGCGCGGGATCCGCGTTGTAGAGATCCACGGCATAATTAGCGGCCCTGAAACGATCAACAAAGGGGAATACTGTATTGGCAAGGTTAACCCCTTTAAACACCCCAATCTCTTGATTCGTAAATGTGCGCCCAGATCGCCCGCGAGCCCATCGGCGCAGGCGGTAAAGGTGATGAGACATCACAACTTGTAACTGTGAAGGTTGATTATTTTCAACAGACGTTGCTGCTAATTCCCATGCCTCAACACACCCCGCCTCAGCATGTTTGTCTTGAATACCTATCTCACGCAGATGATAAGCTTTCAGTAAATCATAGGGCGCAAGTGGCTTACCACGGGCATTTTGTGAGTCAAAAAACTGAAATGCTTCGCTGAGGTTATCCAAGGTGATACAAATGAGCTCACATTGCCCCAACAAAAATCCGAGTAGTTTATTTTGCTCATCAAAGGTTAAGCGCCGTACCCGACTCTGCAATAGCGCTGCGTTATGCGACAGGTTTTTGATACTTTCAGGCGAGCTAAATTGGGTAGACAGTAAACCCAACTTAAGCGGTCGCGGCGTTGATCTTGATGTTGCTGATGATGTTAGTGCTAATTCCCGATACAAGGCATCAATGAACAGCGTCAAAGTGAGTAAACGTTGCTGACCATCAACGATGTCAAACTTCCCACTATGTTGCTCGCGACATAACACCAGAGTGCCCAGTCGATAGGCTGCTTGTTCACTATGGTGCATCACATCATCGAATAGCTGGTTAACATGCTCAGCTTGCCATTTATAGGGGCGCTGGTAATCAGGGATCGCCAACGCCATGTCCATAATGCCTTTAACAGCGATCACATCCTTGTTAATAATTGCCATCGTTTAAACGGCCTGTTCGACGATGGCGTCGGTGAGGTGCAGTTGGGTGGTTTGCGCATCCGCTAAACGGACTTTGAGTTGATCACAAAGTGCCATTAACTCTTCGACTTTAGCGACGATGCGGTGTTGTTCTTCGAGTGGTGGAAGAGGCACTATTGTTGAAGCAATTTTACCTACATTTAAATTTGGTTGTGCTCCACCAGCAGCGTGCTCTCTCAATTCTAAGTATGCTTTTCTAAAGAATAACTTCACATAATCTTTATGATTTACAGATTCATCTACAAGCCTGATGGCTGCACAAGCTTGGTTAGTTCCCGCAGGCTCCAATAACTCTGTTATCTGTCCTCTCGTTTTTCCCTGCCCATACATAGCTACAATTAACGTACCTGCTGGGTAAATTGACACATTTGTCTCTTTGATGGCTAACTCTGAAACTCTTTCTTTTGTTTGAGTTACAAAGAAATTTGAAGTTTCACCACTCGAAACCCAGTTGATTTCAGCTGGTTCCCAGTACAATGGATTACTTCTTGATGGTGTTGATCCCGTACCGACTATCCCAAATGTTCCAATTCTTTCATATGCCCACCCACTCGGTAGTTCAAACTGTTTTTCTTCGTCGGTGATGGCGGGCAGTGGCTTCTGCTTTTTGATTTTCCCCTCTTTGAACAGTTGGGCTTTTTCTTTGGCGATACGCGCAAGTAGTTTGGCTGCTGGTTCGTCATTAGGGTCTTGTTTTACTAGCTTACCCATCACGGCAAGTTGGAGGATAGTTTGTTTTAGGGTGTCGATGCTGGCGCTAGTAGTGAATAAGGTGTCGAAGTGCTCGGCAACACGTTGCCAATCCTTAACAAAGCTATTTGTAAAAGGCCGTTCAAGGCTGATATCAGATTGACTTGCCGTATTAGCAGCCGTTTGTGGCAGTAGCAGCGCATTGAGCAGGGTTTCAACTAAGGTTTGGTGTGCCGCAATGCTCGCTTCGGTTTGTGCTTCAAGGGCATCACACAAACTCATCAACTCATCGACTTTAGCGACGATACGGTGTTGTTCTTCGAGCGGAGGAATCGCCGCAACATAATTCAATAGCTGATCTTGAGTTATTCCAGCAACCGTAGTTCCAGTTCCTTCAATTTTTATCGTCGAATAATAATTAATGAAAAACTCAATATTAATGTGAGTAGACAAAGTAACTGCTTTTAAATCTTGATTGAAGGCTAATGGTTTTTTTACAACTGCAATTTTACCAAGACCCATTCTGGTACAAATAAGCAGATCACCAATATCAGCCAGTTTACTGCCGTTATCTAATCCTGCCCGTGATATAAAGTCTTGGGTGGTCGATATACTTCGACTTGACCCCAAGTCTTTAACACTTGCCCAAGGAATATCACCTCCCCAATACGAGCTTTCTCTTTTACTTGGGGTTCCCCCACTCATAATAGATTTAAAAACAGTACCAATTCGACCCCACTCCCATCCGTTAGGCAATTCAAACAGCTTTTCATCTTCACTAATCTCAGGAAAAGGCTTCTGTTTTTTAAGCTTCCCCTCCTTCACCAATTGCGCTTTTTCAGCAGCAATGCGCTCGAGCAATACTGACGCGGGTTCATAGTTTGCACTATTTCTCGCCTCGCGGCTGGCCTGCGGCACTAACTTACCACGCACGGCGAGTTCTAAAATCAGTTCACGCAGTTTTTTGATGCCATAAAGCGAAAACTTATTGGAGCTACCACGGCCTGCTGAAGACTTTTGCTCAATGGCGGTCGTCCAAATATCAAGGTGAGTGGTAATTAAATTTTCAGCCGTTGGCGTGGCTTTGATATTGCGAGAGTAAGTGTCTGTTATGGATAAATCAGCCATTACTTGCCCTCACCGTCTGATGCTGCCGAAGGTGACGATAATGCCGCAGACAAGATGCCTTTGAGTTGGTCACGCAAGGCTTGAATATCCGCTTGTTGTTTAGCGTAATCGGCTAACAAGGCTTGCGGATCGTGGCTTACTACCTCGCCCACATGCGGGTTTTTAATATCAAGGTTGTAGTTACGGGCAATAATGTCGTCGATGGAGACTTGCCACGCTTGCTCGTTTTCGACCCGCGCAGCAAAACCATCGGCTTCATCGCCCCACCACGCGAGTTCTGTCTCAAACTCTTCGAACTTCATAGGCTTGGTTTTATTGTAGTTTTTTACCCCTACTGGGTAGGGATGCTCGTAAAACCAGACATTTTTAGTCGGCGTGCCTTTAGTGAAAAACAGGATATTGGTTTTAATGCCAGTGTAAGGATTAAACACACCGTTAGGTAATCGCACTATGGTGTGCAGATTACATTCTTCGAGCAGCATTTTTTTAATTTTGGTTTTAACGCCCTCACCAAACAAGGTGCCATCGGGCAATACCACGGCTGCGCGGCCGCCCTTGCCATTTGTTGCAGGGGCAAGCACTTCGATAATCAACTGCAGGAATAAGTCGGCAGTTTCGCGGGTTTGGAACTCGCTAGGGAAGTTTTTTTCAATCCCGTCCTCTTCGGTGCCGCCGAAAGGCGGGTTGGTGATGATGACATCGATATCTTCATCCCAGCTTGATAAGGGTTTGTTTAAGGTATTGCCGTGTTTAATTTGTACGGGCACTTCAATACCGTGCAACATCATATTGGTGGTACACAGTAAGTGCGGTAATTGCTTTTTCTCTACCCCATGAATTTGCTGTTGCAGAGTTTGGTGATCATCCGCTGTCTTGACGTAATTTGCTTTTACATGATCAAAGGCACAGGCCAAAAAGCCACCGGTGCCACAGGCCGGATCCATAATCGACTCGCCAAGTTTTGGGTCTGTTACGGCCACAATAAACTTGGTGATGGCACGCGGAGTATAGAACTCGCCTGCATTACCCGCGCTTTGTAAGTCTTTTAAGATTTGCTCGTACAAATCACCAAACAAATGCCGCTCTTTTGAGTCGGTAAAGTCGATTTCATTGAGTTTATTGATGACTTGACGCAGTAGCGTGCCGTTTTTCATGTAGTTAAAGGCATCTGAAAACGCCGCTTTTACCACATAACCGCGGGGATTTTTATCTATCGGGGCGGTGAGATTTTTAAGATCTGGGAATAGCTCATCATTCACAAATTCAAGCAGCTCGTCACCTGTGATCCCTTCGTTATCGGCCGCCCAATTACGCCATAAAAAATCACTCGGGATAGGTGTACTGTAATCATCGAGTTCTAGCTCTAACTGCTCTTCTTGGGCATCGAATACTTTTAAGAACAGTAACCAAGACATTTGGCCTAGTCGCTGGGCATCGCCATCGACGCCGGCATCTTTACGCATAATGTCTTGAATGGATTTAACGGCTGAACTGATAGACATAAATTTCTCTTTTCGTTTTTAATGCTTAACGCTTATTTTTTAGTTATAAGTAAAACGCACCAAAATATGCACGGCATTATCCAACCTGCTTATTAGGCAGATTATTGTGCTATTTGGTAGATTTCGGCTTCTAACTCACTAATGGCTTGTTCGTATTGGGGTTTGCCACCAAAGCCTTTTTTGATGATGTCACTTAAACTGCCTATATCATTAAATGGCTGAACTTTAAGCACTTGCAGATTTTCAATTTCTTGCACGCCCACATCGGCGTATTTTACCAATAAATTCTCGAGTACGGCTTGGGCCGTGTCGGAATATTTAGTGAAATAATTGCGTTTTTTAACGTTTGAAGCGCGCTCGGCACGGGTTAACGGCGGTTGGTCGTAGACGACATGGCAAATCATATCGAAGGGATCCATGTCTTTACCCACTTCTTCCTCAAGTGCTGACCAAATAATCCCCTCTTGCGCCAGCTCATCGATGACCGCTTGTTTACGGTCAGCGTCATTCCAACGCCTGACAAACTCATCAAGCGAACTGAACTGTTTCGCCATGGTTTTACGGGTGTAATCCTTAAAGGATTCAGTGACCAGTTTGCCGTCGCTGTCATAATACTGCACCCGCTCGGCAACTTTGCTGACTATCACGCCAGATACGCGGTACTTGTTAACCTTACGAGTTTCGCCTTCGTCCCATTCACTTTCATCAAAGCTACCATCGCCTTGAGGGTCATTTTTGGTGTTGTCTTGGCCTTCGACTTGTTGCTCATCTTGAATGTCCCCCAGAACATCTTCCTCATTTGGTTCATCATCAGCGGCATCAATATCCACGTCTTCATCTTCAATGTCTTCAGGCGTCACTTTAATGATTTTTTCAGGGGTGCCATCAAAACGTTCGTCGGCAAATAACTCGGTTGCCTTTTTGAAATCCAGAATGGTAAACCATAACTTATTGTATTTATCATCTATTCGAGTGCCGCGACCGATGATCTGCTTAAATTTAGTCATGGATTGAATATTTTGATCGAGCACCACTAACTTACAGGTTTTCGCATCGACACCTGTGGTCATGAGTTCTGAGGTGGTCGCAATGACCGGATAGGCCTTTTTAGGGTTGATGAAGTTATCCAGCTGGGCTTTGCCGAGTTCATCATCACCCGTGATCTTCATAACGTATTTGTCATTTTTCGCCATTTGCTCAGGGTTAAGATTGGCAAGTGCGCGTCGCATCCGTTCGGCGTGATCAATATCGTTGCAAAAAACAATGGTTTTACCCATAGGATCGGTGCGTTTAAGGTAGTTAGTTATGGTTTCGGCCACCAACTGAGTACGCTCATCAATCACCATAGTGCGGTCAAAGTCTTTTTGGTTATAGATCCTGTCTTCGATCACTTCGCCATTGTTGTCGATTTGGCCCTTTGTAGGTCGCCAGCCTTGTAAGTCCACATCAATATCCACACGAACCACTTTATAAGGCGCTAAGAAACCATCGTCGATACCTTCTTTGAGCGAATAGGTGTAAAGCGGATCGCCAAAATAATCAGAGTTAGAGACCTCATCGGTTTCTTTTGGGGTTGCGGTTAAGCCCACTTGCGCGGCACTGCTAAAATACTCGAGAATTTCGCGCCAAGCGCTGTCGTCACTGGCACTGCCACGATGACATTCATCAATAATGATCAGGTCAAAAAAGTCTGGAGCGACTTGTTTGAACGCTTTTTGACTCTCATCAGGGCCAGTCAGTGCTTGATAAAGTGCTAGATGGATTTCATAAGCAGGATCGACTGTTCGGCCAGTAATTTTGGTCATCGATGTGCCAAAGGGCTGAAAATCGTTTATGCGAGTTTGATCGACCAAAATATTACGGTCAGCGAGGAATAAAATGCGTTTCTTGGCACGGGATTTCCATAACCGCCAAATGATTTGAAATGCTGTGTAGGTTTTACCTGTGCCCGTTGCCATCACCAGCAATACCCGATCTTTACCCGATGAGATAGCTTCAACGGTTTTATTGATGGCTTGCAACTGATAATAACGCGGGTGCTTACCCGTGCCGTCATCGTAATAGGCTTCGTTAATGATAGGTAACTGCGCTGCGGTATAACCTTTCCAAATACAATATTTAGCCCAAAGTTCTTCAGGACTAGGAAAATCTTCTAAGCGGATTTCGGATTCAAGGTTGTGAGCCTCTGGGGTGCCTAGTTTGGTCTTGTCGTGGAAGATAAAACCATCGCCGTTAGAGGCAAACACAAAGGGAACATCGAGCAAATGAGCATAATCGAGTGCTTGTTGTATGCCCTTACCGACTTCATGCTTATTCGCTTTAGCCTCAATCACCGCCAGCGGCATACTCGGTTTATGGTAGAGCACAATGTCGGCTGACTTAACCGTTGTGCGCATGCCCATTTGACCCCGAACAATCACCTTACCATCACGCAACTTCACCTCCTGGCGAATTTGCGTCATATCATCCCAACCCGCATTTTTTACCGCAGGCATGATGAACTTTGTGATGATGTCTGTTTCGGTTAACTTTGCTTTATTGATGCTCGCGTTATGGTTGACCATTACTAATCCAATTCCCTCTAGATAGATAACCGAATATTCTGGTTATTGAGTTTGCCACAAAGCCCTTAAGTAACCTAGGGTTAGAACAGCAATTACCCTGTAATTATCTTATTTTGTGTTTTACATCAAAACCAAATAACGTGGACATTTCATCATAAATATCCAATCAACTGATTAATTTGCCCGAGGATGCGCTTACTTATCAATGTGGGGAACAGGGACGACCTCGCAATGAAGCCTTAACAGGCTGAAATAATAAAAATTATTATTTCAGATGGCAGTACCAAAGTGTGCAGCCGACTTCATCTACTGGTAATGCATTGTAAAATCTTTGTATACCCTTCAAAAGGCACTTAGGTGCCTTTTGTCGTTTTGGAAATTAGAGATTGTTTGTTAGCGATAAAACCGTTCGGTGAGTTCATCACACAGCAGAGTACGATAGATAATTCGTTGCTTAAGTGATGCCGCATCTTGCGCGGTTAATAAAGGCTGACGAGTCTTTTTATCAGGCCTTGTGGTTAGCTCATCATAGAGCTGCTCATGAAGTCGTTTAATGTCGCTAAAAATGTGCAAGGATTGAGAAAACAGCATGACCTTATCGTAATAGCCTTGCCCTATCCCATCATGCCATTTCAATAAAATGGTTTGCCGCGCGGCTTTTGCCTTAAAGGAATGCTCTATTTCGACGGCACAAATTGTTCCATCCACCTCCCTCACTATCCCATCCACATTTCGCACACTGCTGTGAGTAAAACGCCGTTTAAACTCGGGCTCAGTCATCATGGCACACCATAGCGGATTTGACTCTCCATTAGGCTTGTGATGATGGATGCCTTTCAACAACACAAACTGCATGATTAAGTCGTGCATTAAAGTGTTCTGGTTCACTTGCAGCGCCGGATGCTCTTTCGCACGATAATAGACTGCAACATTCAGTAACTCTTCGGCGTATTTTGCGCCACTGTAAGTGAGTGTATAAACACGGCCATCGTGGGAACGATGGGTAGTAACAAGGCAAAGCAGTTGCTCTTGGACAAGCTTATTTAAATGCTCCAGAGATTGCCGATGGCTGATGCCATAGAGCCAAGCAATGTTACTCGGTGAAATCAGGCCAAATCGAGCCACCAATTTCATGGTGAACTCGCGGCGGATTTTCCCCGTTTTATTGTTATTTACACCAGGTCGATATTGCATATCGAAATTCAAAAACGGGTCGTATCGAAGTGGAAGATTCGCGACAGATTTATCCTTTACGCTACTGTGTGATGTCATTAAAAATACCTTTGATTAAATGGGTACAATTAACTAGCCATCGAGGGGACAAATTTAACGCATTGATGATATTTTTGAGTGAATAGTTGCAGATTTTCATCACGATAAACTGCTTTCATCCTATCGGAATGAAAATAGCGATGAACATCGCTACCAAGCCAGCCTTTGGCTGATGAGTCACTTGCTGCGCAAACGACTCAGATGCCCTGAAGCGCCCGCCAGCTCTGATGACTCGTCATCGACGCTGGCTTACGAACTCCGTTCTAGCACTTCACGACATCAGACGCGCATGCACCGAGCTACGCTCTGTACTAACCGCATTTTCGCCGCTCACGTCGAGGGGGCGATGTGCCATCTTATTCCCCCTCGCGTCTCGCTCACTTTTCTCACGAAAAGTCTGGGGTTTAGCGGTGTATTTGTGCCAAATTCACCCCTAAATTTTGCTGAGGCAAAACTAAAATGCGGTTAGTACAGACCAGCTGTACATGCGCGTGCTCCTTTGAGCCATTACTGCGTAATCGCCCAAATCCGCGCTTGAAAGCTTGTTATCACAAGCACTTTTGTCGCAGAAAATCGTACCGATTTTTGCTCGTCAAAAGCACATTCTGTTAACGCCAACCTGCAAGCTCAGCATTAAAATGTCGTCAATAATGTGAGTGTGAAGTCCGAGACAAGATAAAAAAATGAAAGAAAAACTACAAAACTCACTCAACATTTTTATTGTCCACCATTGCGAAAAATATGCTTGAAAAAGTGCTTTTTTTCATTAATGTCAATTTAGGAGCTTTACTCTTAATCACATTAAAGGAATAACAGCATGACTGACAATAATCACAACGGCCCGATCGTAAACATTGATGGCACACCTATGATAGGTAACACAGGAGTCGATGTGCATGGCAACCCATTTGGCATTACTGAATCCGACACATCGACGTGTAATAGCAGCATAAGCGATGATGCTTGGTCATTGCCTAACGACACATTTAGCTGCGATTTCGACAGTGGATTTGGGGATGGTTTCTAATTATGCGCCGTCATCTAAACGACAAAACACTTGCCAAATGGATACCTTTAGTCCTTTTGAGCATTATCACCATCATGTGCTTTTGCTGGTTTATCTATACTGAGGATATGAATTGCCTTTTACCTCCGTTAATACTGCATATTAAGTACGCCTTCGGTGTTTTAGCCTATGATAGACGTTATGCAAATACACCCGAGCCCGAGGATCCATGGGTGCGTTTTAAGTACATGATGTTCCGGTTTTGCTAAACATCAATGTAACTAACCAGACAAATTAGTGAATGACGCCTATAGGGCGGTTAAGGAAAAATGATGGAATTTTTACTACCAATTGCACTAATGATTATTGGCAGCATAGTGCTTGTGAAAAGATGTAAGCCAAAGAAATAGATAAGAAAAAACTCAGAAATCCATGACCATAGTAAGGAATCTGCCTAAATGTTAAAGCAGTTTCCTTATTTAAATCGCATCGAAATCAATCTGGCTCAACCACCACTTCGAGCCAACAACTTTCGCCAGTTAGCTTGACTATTAAGTAAGGCGTCATCATCTGAGAAAGTTATTAAATAACTCAATCTCAACAGCACTCCAGTCTGGAAAGCGTATTGAACCAAACTGCCACAAATCCCCCTTAAAAAACTCTTGGCCCTTTCCTTCAACGTGGTCGTCGATAAGAATATCTCCCTTCAGCAATCCTTTGTTCGGAATGATGATAAGACGACTGACATATTCCATGCCTAAGTGTTGCTCTACCCAAATACGCTTCTCCATATAACACAATGGATTTTGCAAACTTGGCGCTGTGGCTATGTAAGGTTCAATTTCTGGATGTTCGAGCATCTTTTTCATCACAGCAATGCCACCTACTTTAGGGGCTAAGCAGCTGAAAAATCCCAATTCAGCTTGAGGGTATGCCTGCTCAGGTTTCTGGAGTTTTTTAAAGGTTACAGCTTCTGTATAATTTACAAGCACATCGTCCATATCAACATATACGATTTTTGGCATATATTAACCTTAATTAATTTCAATCATTTAAATCATTTAAATCAAAACGTGAAGGCTTTTTCAGCCATTTCTCTCATGCAGTATTTTTGCGTTGGTAGCCACTTACCATAGTGTTTCTCGATCATCTTTATGCTGGTATGCCCCATTTGCCGAGCAACCCATGATAAAGGTAGTCCTGCCGAAATTAAGTGCGATGCAAAGGTATGCCGCGTTTGACTTGGCCCTCTAAAACGAATCCCAGCTTTCTTCAAGTGGTAACAATAAAATCTTTGTCTCAAGTGGGCATCTGAAGTGTATGCTTTTCTAGTATTACTATTACAAAATACAAAGTGAACACGCTGCCTCTCTATAGACTTATTGTCCTCTCGAAGCACATTAATCGTTTCTAGTGCAGAATAATTATAATTATCACGCTGATCAATGAGTATTGTTTTTGCCTGCGGGAGTAACTCTATATGCCTGTTACTAGATAGGTTTTTTGGCTTTTTGTAAATGCCTTCAACGACTGCACGCGAGATATGAATTGTATCGTTCTCTAAGTCAACATCTTCCCATGCCAACGCCATCAACTCACTGACCCTTAGACCGAGAAAGCAATTACAAATGATCATATTGACTTCAGATTGTCTATCTGTGGCCACTGATGCTATTTGGGTTATCTCTTCGGCTAAGAATGGATCTGGTACTTGCGTTAACACTTTGAGATTTGTAACGTTAGTCGATTTTAACCTATCCAGCGGATTAACCGATATTGCCTCATCCAACAGCGCAAAGGTAAATATCTGATTTAAAATGCTTAAAATCTCCTTAATCGTTTTGTTACTCAAATACGCTAGTTTAGTATTCATCCATGATTCAATATCTAACGGCTTAATTTTATCAACTGCATCATTTGCAAAGCGAGGCACGATATGCGTCAGAATCTTATTCTCGTAGTTTTTAATCGTACATGGCGCTAACGTTATCCTTTTCGCGTTCAAAAAAGCGTCAATGTAATGATTGAATAATTTAGCTTCAAGTTGTTCCTCTCGAATGAAATGATAATTATCAAGTTGCTTCAAAAATTGCTCATGATTATATTTAGCTATATTTTTCAAATCACTAACGATTACTGATGCGCGTAACAATCCTTGTTCTGTGCACTCAATATCATCCAATGCCATTCGGTATAGTTTTGAGTTAAGTTTAAACATCATTCGGACGCAGGTACTTGAGCGAATATCTAGATGTTTAATATTTTTTTTCTTACAAAACAATTTCGCTTGCTCAACTGTCATTAACATCTGGTCTATCCAAAGTATGAAATATACCTTGATATTAACTTAAATTAATGATATTAAAAGGAATCTTCACTGTGAAACTCAGCTTAAATTCCTTCCTAAACAAAATAATCACTCCAAGAACTGCCCTAAAAAGTAGTCAATTCAAAAATATTTTTTTTAAATATCAGTAGTGTTGCCTGGTTCGACAACAAACCTTAAGTCAAAACAAAATAACTAAAAATCAGCAACATAAAAAAAACTATGAAGCTTGGGTTACAAAAATAAAAAGCAAAGAAAGCATAATCAAAATTTTCAGAGCCAAATCACTTCGATGACAATAACCTCATACCAACAAAATGCGAGGTTAAGATATGTCTCAAAAACTAGGATGGGTCACTGCAGAAATTTTGGAACGTTACAAAGGGTTAACTTATAACGCAATTAAGAGCAAAATTCGTCGTAAGGTGCTGATTAAAGGGATTCATTACAAGAAATTCGATGGTACGAATATGTTTCACTACGAAGCAATTGACGTATTAATCAATGAACAAGGGAATTAAGCACAGTGAAACAATTTCCTTTAAATACTGTGCAACTAACACCTGCTGAAGCAAAAGGGGTGATAAATCAGCATCAAATTAAAAATATTGAAGTACATGGTAATTCGTTAAGAGCTGTGTTTAAACGACAAAACAGGACTTATAAACAAACACTGTATGTGGGTCTTACATCTCTAGAAATTGTTTCCGTGATATCTAAGTTAGATGGATGGCGGAAGTTATCGCCAGCCGAGTTGGAACTCGCGTTCGCTAATTATAAAAGAAATAATACCAAAGTCCCTTTAACTATTAATGACTTAATAGAAAACTATACAAAAAACCACTATCCCACCTTAGCTCCCGCTACAGTCAAAAGCTATAAAGGTCACTTTAAGCGTATCTCATTGGCTATTGGTGAAAAAAACATACTTGAAATTAACTCAAATGATGTCTTTAAGTTTCGTAACGAACAATTATCTACGTTGGCATGGAAAACAGTGAATGAGACGATCAGGCTGCTGGATGCACTCTTACAAAATGCCGTCGACAACGGTGATTTAGTTAAGTCGCCGATCAATTTACGAAGAATGAAAATTAAGCAGGGTCATGGCGATAGCACAATCACTGAAAAATTATTCACGATCGGGGATCTTAACAAAATTCAGAATAGCATTTCTATTAACCCAATGATTGCACTCATTATATTGTTCAATTGTTGCGCAGGGCTCAGGTTTTCAGAGCTAATGGGTTTATCTTGGGAGGATATTGATTTAGAAAAAAAAATTATTACCATCCGCAGAGCGAGAGTAGATGGAAAATATAAAACCTTAAAAGTAAGAGGCGTCGAATCTCGTCGAGTCGATATTTTAGATCCTGCGCTTTGGATGCTGAATGAAATGAAGAAAAGGTTCTATGAACTATCACCTCAACAAACAATCAAGACTCTTGGTGCGGATTATAAACAAATCAAACAAGAAAATGTCCGATTCGTTTTGCTATGCATGGATACACAAACAAGCTATCAAAACGAACAGAAATTTAGAAAGGATTTTTATCATTTTCTGAAGGTTATCAACGTCAGCAAGACAAAACCAAACCATTGCCGACACACTTTTACATCCTTAGCATGTAATGAAGGTGCTAATCAAACGTACATTTCAAAACAACTCGGCCATGCAAGCGTCTTAACAACAGAGAAACACTATCTTAAATGGAATAAATCTCCAAACAAAGTAGAACGAGATAGCGCATCCCAAAAGATAAATTCTATTTTTGAACGGTTCACAACCGCTCAAGGGTAACTATAGAGCTGCTTACATTAGATAAAATAAGCATGCCAATATCCAGCATTATTAAGGTTCTAAAAAATCACCGGAACAATGCTGGTTTCAACATTTCAACTGTTATTACCTTCACATTAGCTAAGCAACATTTCAGTTGTTTTCAGCCCATCAAATAATTCTAGAAATTGTCGAACTAACATAGATGATTTTTTACACACCTACACTTGATAACATACCAACTGCCAGTATGCCTAAGATGGGTAGATAAGTGCTGAATGAGTGAAAGAATATCACTAAGGTAAAACCGGAAAAAAATGATTGGAAGGGAGATTTTAGACTAAACAACTATATTAAAATCCACATTTGGATCCCAAATAGTTCCCAAAACAAAAACAGCGACTCGTAAGTCGCTGTTTTTGTTTAATAATTTGGCGGTGAGAGAGGGAGTCGAACCCTCGATACGTTACCGTATACACACTTTCCAGGCGTGCTCCTTCGGCCACTCGGACACCTCACCATATGTCGATTTATGTTAGCGTGGTTAATCTTTCACGTTTAAGAATGGCTAGCGATTTTATATAGCCTTGCCGAGAGGCTTTCATCGTTAACGGAGCGGTACTGTACGCAAAAGCCTAAAGGGGGTCAAGTAAAAAAGACTCAGTTTCAGGCGGTTGCACAATTGCTAAACAAATCACCGTCATTTCCTGAATCTTTTCACCGTTTTATACCGTTAATTGACGGTAAATTTGTGTACTTCTTTTGACATTAAATTCGCGTCAAACGTCAGGGCTTTGGTCAGTTCCCTTAGCTCATCGGAGATCCTTTGAGTATTGAGGTAAATCTCACTGATCTTCAATGCATTACGGTTTACGTCTTCCGATACGGCCGATTGCTCGTGGGTTGCAGTAGCAATTTGCTCGTTCATGCGGTCAATAATGTCGACTTGCTCCACAATCCGTTTCAGTTCAACGCCCGCTTGCTCGGCCTCATTAACACTGTTATTCGCCTGCGCCAAGCCTCTGTCCATGGCTTTTACCGCAATGCTCGCCCCTGCCTTCAATCTATCTGTCATGTTTTTAATATCAGAGGTCGAGGTTTGTGAGCGCTGTGCCAAACTGCGGACTTCATCGGCAACAACGGCAAAGCCGCGGCCCATTTCCCCTGCTCGCGCGGCTTCAATCGCGGCATTGAGTGCGAGTAGATTGGTTTGCTCTGCAATACTGCTGATCACCTCAAGCACAACCACTATGCCATGAATTTCACGGTCTAAGTCATTGATGGCTTTAGAAGCCCCACTGATATCATCGGCTAAGGCTTTGATCGCTTTGCTGGTTCGGCCGACTTCGAGGTTACCTTCTTTAGCCTCTATATTGGCGGCGGAGGACGCTTCGGATGCCTGCACGGCATTGCTGGCAATCTCGGCCACTGTCGCACTCATTTCAGTCATCGCCGAAGCCACTTGCTCTGCCTCGCTGTGCCCCGCCATCACATCTTGCTCCATGGCGTGGGTACAAACATCCATTTTCGCCACCGCTTGTTGCAGTTTCGCGCCGCTGGAACGCACATGCAAGATCACCTTTTCAAAATCACTCATCATATCGTTAAAAGCGATGGCAAGTTCACCAAACTCGTCCGAGCTTGTTTGAGTCAAACGCACGCTTAAATCGTAATGTTTGCGGGCTTGCGTGATGGTCGAATACAAGTGATGCACGCTATCGTGCAAATAACGGATCACAGATAAACTCAATATCAACACAATCGCTAACACTGAGATTAAGGTCGCGAGCACTAAGAACATTTTCTCATTTGCTAAGGATAATCTTTCATGGGTGGTATTGAGTAAATCTGCCGAGACTTGCTGTTCAAATCCACGTAATAACTCAATCCGTGCGGTTGATTTACTGAACCAGTCTTCGGGACTTTGTTGTTGGATTTTTTGATTGTCTTGTTCAAATGCAAGCTGACGTAACAACTCAACATCGTGCATTGCCGCAGAACTCTGCAAACGATTAAATGCCGCTAACAAATCTGAGTCTGCTAATGCTAAGAACCGTTCTTGATAGGTATTTTGCTCCGACACTAAGGTAATAAATTTAGCGTAAACCTTAGGCTTAAATCCGGCTTGGCCGAATGTTGAACTTAACACCGCCCTTTCTATCCCCGCCCTCTCCTTTAATTGCAAAAAAGCACTAAAGGCAGCAGCTTTGATGGCGATTTCTTGGTTGGCACCCGTTTTTGCGGTTTCATCGACTATCGCCAGTAGTAACTTATTTAACTGAGTGTAATAGGCGACTTCGTCGGCGACGCTGATACTTAAACTGTCCACCTGCGAGCGAATTGAATTTAACCGCCCTAACTGTGAATTAAGTTCCTTAAGTTTAGGAGCAAATATCGCTGGCAGCTGATTTTGAGTGATAAATTGCTGATAGAGACTAAGCTGCGTATCCGTTAACTGTCTTTGGCTTGGTATTTTACTGGCGAAGGCTTTTCCTGCTGAGCCGATAAATCCAGCGCTCATACCGCGCTCTTTTTGTAACTCGTGTACTAAGTTACTGTTCGTAACAGCCAACTCACTCAGTTGCACCACTAAGGTTAAATCTTGCTTATATTCATACTTTTCAATGAGGTAAAGGGTACCGCAGAGGAGACAAGCTAATAAGGGAGGTAAGACAACCATTAATAATTTTTGTTTTAGACTGAGATTACCAATCCATTGCCATTTCATAGAAATATCCTTTTAAACTTAGTGTTAGACCGAATAACCAAACACTAGGTATAGCATAAGATTAGCCATATAACGACTAAGGCTTATGGGAAAACTCAGGTTAATCCTCTGATAAACGAGGATTTACCTCATGTCTCATCAATAGCGTTAGATTTAGCTTTTCAGGTAAGGTGAACCGCGGGATAAACATCAAACGAGTAACTGATAAAAACAAAAAACGCACGGGATAAAATCCAATGCGTTTCATCAAAAGAAGAAAAACTTAATCCTGCGGGGTAATACGACTCTAGCTAAAGAGCTGCGGGAATAATCCCTTTACACCAGCCGCAATCACTTCAATACCTATGGATAGCATCAACAGCCCCATAAGACGAGTAATGACGTTAATCCCCGTCTTACCCAAAATCTTATAGATGATGGATGCCATTCTAAACAGGCCAAAACTCACTAAACCAAACACAATCACAGTAATGAACATCGCAATGATGTTCGACAAAGAATTATGCTCAGCGGCAAAGACGATCACCGAACTGATCGCACCTGGTCCGGCCATCAGTGGTAAAGCCAAAGGCACAACCGCCACCGACTCCATCGCAGAAGATTCGCGATCTTCCTCTTGGTTACGCTTCACTTCGCCTAACTTACCTTGCAACATCGACATCGCAATAATGGCGATCAGACTACCACCCGCGATCCTAAAGGCAGATAACGAAATGCTGAACATATTCAGAATGTGCTGACCCGCCACAATCGTGACTAAGAGGATCACCACAACCGCAAAGTTGGCCACTTTACCCGTGTGATTCCGCTCAGCTTCAGTTTGATGGCTGGTTAAGCTCACAAACACAGGCAACAACCCGACAGGGTTGATGATGGCAACTAGGCCAAGAAAAAATTTAACGTAAAGAGTTAACTCCAAGTTGCTATCCTTATGTGCGTGTCACGCCGTCTTCATCAAAATTTGCTTGAGGGCAAGTATAGTATCTCAAGCGCTATTGACTGAAAAATGAGATTTTTGAGGTTAAATCACAACTTCGAATAATATTTAGTTATCGAAGTCGATGCATTTTCAACGCAATTTTAAACAAACAAGTTACCCTAAGTGTAGTTTTATTACATAAAAGCCCGATATTGTCGGTGGTGTCACACTTTCAATGCGGCTTTAGGTGTAATTTTCTACCGTAAAGAGGATTTAGTGAATGCCTTGATTCACTAAATCTTTTTAGGAGTATTAATCATGACAGTGACCAATGCACAAGAACTGGATCTCATGGTCGAGCGTGTGGCAAAAGCACAAGCCGAGTATGCGACATTCAGCCAAGCGCAAGTCGATAAAATTTTCCGCGCAGCGGCCCTTGCCGCTGCCGATGCGCGTATCTCGCTGGCGAAAATGGCCGCCGTAGAAACTCGCATGGGTGTCGTTGAAGACAAAGTGATTAAAAACCACTTTGCCTCCGAGTATATTTATAACAAATACAAAGATGAAAAAACCTGCGGGATTTTATCTGAAGACGTCACCTTCGGCACTATCACCATTGCCGAACCTGTGGGTATCATTTGTGGCATAGTACCGACCACGAACCCTACATCGACCGCGATATTTAAGGCCTTAATCAGCCTTAAAACCCGTAACGCAATTATCTTCTCGCCCCACCCAAGGGCCAAAGTTTCAACCACAACCGCAGCAAAATTAGTGCTCGATGCTGCCATAGCTGCGGGTGCACCTAAAGACATTATTGGCTGGATTGATGAGCCCAGTGTCGCACTGTCGAATCAATTGATGACTCACCCTAAGGTTAACTTGATCCTCGCAACTGGTGGCCCAGGCATGGTGAAAGCCGCCTACTCTTCCGGTAAACCCGCGATTGGCGTAGGTGCGGGTAACACGCCTATTGTTATCGATGAAACCGCCGACATCAAACGCGCGGTCAGTTCGATTCTCATGTCGAAAACCTTCGATAACGGCGTCGTTTGTGCGTCAGAACAAGCCGTGATTGTGGTTGACAGTATTTATGAGCAAGTAAAAGAGCGCTTTATCTCCCACGGTGGCTACATGCTATCGAAGGATGAAACCGCGGCGATGCAACACGTCATTTTAAAAAATGGCGGTTTGAATGCCGATATCGTTGGCCAAAGCGCCGCCAGTATCGCGCAAATGGCGGGCTTTGAAGTGCCGCACTGGACTAAGGTTCTGATTGGTGAAGTCACCGACATTTGCGACAGCGAAGCCTTCGCCCATGAAAAACTATCACCACTGCTTGGCATGTACCGCGCCATCGACTTTAACGATGCCATGGATAAAGCTGAAGCTTTAGTCGCACTTGGCGGCATTGGCCACACTTCAGGGCTTTATACCGACCAAGATACCCAAACCGAACGTGTACATGCCTTTGGTTTTAGAATGAAAACGGCGCGTATTTTGATCAACACCCCAGCCTCACAGGGCGGCATTGGCGATCTGTACAACTTCAAACTAGCGCCTTCACTCACTTTGGGCTGTGGTTCTTGGGGCGGCAACTCGATTTCAGAAAACGTTGGCCCGAGCCATCTGATCAACAAAAAAACCGTCGCTAAGAGGGCCGAAAACATGTTGTGGCACAAGCTTCCTGCATCCATCTATTTCCGCCGCGGCAGTTTACCCATCGCACTCGAAGAACTGAGCGATAAAAAACGCGCTTTGATCATCACCGACAGATTTTTGTTTAACCACGGTTATTGCGACGAAACCATGCGGATTTTAAAGGCCCAAGGCCTTGAAACCGAAATCTTTTACGATGTTGAAGCCGATCCCACTTTAGCCATAGTCCGTCAAGGCGCTAAGGTGGCCCAAAGCTTTAAACCCGATGTAATTATTGCGCTCGGCGGCGGCTCACCAATGGATGCGGCTAAGATTATTTGGGTGATGTACGAGCATCCAGATGTGGATTTTGCCGATTTAGCGCTGCGCTTTATGGACATTCGTAAACGTATCTACAAATTCCCTAAAATGGGCACCAAAGCCATGATGGTAGCAATTCCAACTACCTCAGGCACAGGCTCAGAAGTCACCCCTTTTGCGGTAGTGACAGACGAAATTACCGGTAAAAAATACCCGATTGCCGATTATCAACTCACGCCCAACATGGCGATTGTTGACCCAAATCTAGTGATGGACATGCCTAAATCTCTCACCGCCTTTGGTGGCATAGATGCGGTGACCCATGCTCTTGAAGCCTATGTCAGCGTGATGGCGAACGAATATAGCGACGGCCAAGCACTGCAAGCCCTCGACTTACTGTGCAAATATTTACCCGATGCCTACAACTTGGGCTCACAGTCACCCGTCGCCCGTGAAAAAGTCCACAATGGCGCCACCATTGCAGGTATCGCCTTTGCTAACGCTTTCCTCGGGATTTGCCACTCAATGGCGCACAAACTAGGCGCCGAGTTCCATCTCGCCCACGGCTTAGCCAATGCGCTATTGATCAATAACGTAATACGCTTTAACGCAACGGATCTGCCCACTAAGCAAGCGGCCTTTAGCCAATACGACAGGCCAAAAGCCCTGTGCCGTTATGCTGCCATTGCAGATCACTTGAAACTAGGCGGAAAAACGGATGAAGAAAAAGTCGAAAAATTGCTTGAGAAAATCACACACCTCAAGAAGACGATTGGCATTCCTGCTTCTATCCAAGAAGCCGGCGTCAACGAAGCCGACTTCCTCGCCAAGTTAGATGAATTAGCCGAAGATGCGTTCGATGATCAATGTACCGGTGCCAACCCACGTTACCCATTGATTAACGAGCTGAAACAACTGTTCCTCGATAGCTATTATGGCCGTGACTATAGCGATAACAACTAGGCAATCGCCTAACTATGCTAAGCCCGTGCTAAATAAACGTAGCGCGACATAAATGAAAAAGCCCTCGAATGAGGGCTTTTTACTGCGTGATGTTCCGTGAATGACCTAATTAAGGAGTCGATGCATTAATCGATCGCACGTAAAATCACTTCACTAGCCGCTAACTCAACTTACGATCACTAAGCTAATCACCACTTAGCTGAGCATCACAACAAACTACGACTAACGCTGCACCAGTACATAATCGATGGCGCTGGTGATGGCCGCAACCTGAGCCAGATTACATTCGGCCGGCGTAGCCGTTGGGCTATCTGGGTACACTTCTGTCGTGGTGTTATAGATACAACCCGTGACACTGCTGCAAAGCCCTAATGACTTAAGCGGGTAGTTAATCACTCCGTTTTGCACCACAGTCGAGCCTATGATCTCGCCTTTCTCGTCGGCTGGAGCAATGTGCGTCACTTTGCTCACGCCATCGATAATGGCTTTTTGGAAAGCATCCATTGAATGTTCGGTATCGCCCACAGCATAAAAGCCATCTGGAATAGTGCCTTTGTCATATTCAATGCCATCGCGGGCTGACAGCGCTGGACGAAATTCTAACTCATCTGAATCTGTGGTTTCATGTAAATCCACATGCACATCAAAACCTTGCGCAACTGAAGCAACTAGGGCCATCAAGGCCGCCGATTCCTCTGCAGGACTGTTGGCATAGAATGAACGGTTCGGATCGATAGCCTTTGGATTCCAGCGATTAATAGTCTCGTAACCCCAAGGACTCACGCACACGGCAACTACTAAGTTCACCTGTTGCACGTAATTCGCCGCTTCATTCGTTAAAAAGGCCAATGCGCCATGCACACCGCTGGTCTCGTAACCGTGCACGCCGCCAGTCACCAGCACGGTTGGCTTTTGTGGATCAAATTGTTGGCTTTTTACCGCAAATAATCGGTAACGCTCGGCGTTAATCGACAAAGCGCCATATTGCACAATGCCAAGCCCAAGCGCTGACAGCTCAGCTTCCATCGCTCTGAGTGGCGTCACGACATCGTCTTGATATGAACGCTTGATTTGGGTGCTCGCCAGCCATGCGGCTTTTTCAGCCTCGCCCCATTTCTCGCCAGCGGTGCCGATGGGATAAAATGTTAAATTTGCCATAATTCCTCTATTTTTAGTTCTATTCGGTAAAGTTCTTTTTATTCCAGCTCTTTTTATTCAAGTTCTGTTCGTTCAAGCTCTTCTCGCTCAAGCTTTTTCGTTGAATTGCTATTCAGTCGAATGATAGTGCTCGTGTTTGGATGATAAATGAGTGCAGTCAACCTAAAGCGTCAGCTGCATGGGAATATCACGGATGCCACCGCGATCTCGCTCGGGTCCAAGGGGCACAAAGCCAAAACCTAAGTACACAGCTTGTGCATTCAATGCCGAGTTCACGGTAAATATGCCCGGATTGCCTTGAGCTACACACTGAGCTTTGGCATGTTCCCACAACATTCGCGCCACGCCTTGCCCCTGTGCATGGGAGGCAACAAAAAGATGGTACAAGTGACTATTCGCCTTCATCCCCACTACGCCTGCGAGTTGGCCCGAGTCCGTTATGGCGACATGGTACTGATAACCCATAGCAAAGTAGCTACCAATCGCTTCTATCGACATGGCATTGACTAAGATTGTAGCGCCCTCTGCAGTGCAAGTTGGGGCAATAAAATCTTGGGTTAATTGAGTGAGCAATACGCTTATTTCAGGGATATCAGTTAAGGTTGCGGCTCGAATATTCATCTCAACTCCTTGATTAAAAAATAAAACCATTACATGGCGCAATAAAAAGCCAGAACAGAGTCCTGGCTTTGTTAAAACGCTGAACAAAGGGCGCTTTATTGAAAACGCTTCGCTTAAGACACTTTAATTGTCCCTCGCATTAAATGACTCGCCGATGACAACCCTATCAGGACGAGCCTTGCGTCTATGGGCTTTCGTCGGTGCAAAACCATAGACGCTCAGGCTGTTATTGCTTAGTCCAGCGGTCCATCCAACGGAATACATTGGCATACCATTGCTCTAAGTTTTCAGGTTTTAAGATCCAGTGGTTTTCATCTGGGAAAATCAACAACTCAGATGGAATACCTTTACGCTGCATAAAGCTAAAGGCCGCTAAACCTTGATCATAAGGAACACGGAAGTCTTTCTCGCCGTGGATAACCAACATGGGCGTTTTCCAGTTTTCCACATAATTCACTGGGTTAAACTTCTCATATAAGGCTTTGTTATCTGAGTAAGTGCCGCCAAATTCATACTCTGGGAACCATAATTCTTCGGTCACATGGTACATAGAACGCATGTCGAACAGGCCAGCGTGGTCAACAAGACACTTGAAACCATCGTTCCAGTTACCTTGGATCCAGTTCATCATGTAGCCGCCGTAAGAACCACCGAGCGCACAGGCGTTTTGCGGGTCGAGCCATTTTTGTTGTTGGCTCACAGCCGCTAGGCCTTTTTGCAGATCTTCTAATGGCTTACCGCCCCAATCTTGGCTGATAGAATCCGTAAAGGCTTGACCGTAACCGGTTGAGCCGTGGAAATCCACCATGACAACGCCATAGCCTGCACCCGCCCATAACTGCGCGTTCCATCGACCGCTGAAGGCATTACCAAATGAACCCTGCGGTCCACCATGCACTAAGTAGGCAATCGGGTATTTTTTACCTTCTTGGAAATTAGCCGGTTTGATCCAGTAACCGTAGACGTCTTCGTTATTCCAACCCTTGAAGCTGAACTGTTCAAACTTACCGAACTTGATCTCGGCTAGCTTGTCTTTATTCACTTCGGTCAGACGCTTAAGCCCTTGGCCATCTGTAGTGATACTGTAGAGATCGCCTGGCTCAACTAAGGTTTTGCTGTCGAAAATCAGTTCATCGTTAGTGACCGCAATTAAGCTGTTTGTGCCATCGCTGTAGATAGAACGCACATCGCCAAATTGGGTATTCACTTGGAAAATAGACACTTGGCCTATGTCTTGCGCCGTGACATACAAGGTACGATTGTCAGGGGCAAACATCAGTGAGCTTGGGCTACGATCCCACAATGGCGCTACTTCTTTAGTTTGGCCAGTGGTTGTGTCACGCAGCATGATGCCGTAACGATCCGCTTCAAAACCCGGTTTCTTCATCGCTAAATAGGCCATATAACGGCCATCGCTCGAAAACGTTGGCTGTGCATCCCATGCGAGATTGTCTTTAGTTAAGTTAGTTGCAGTGCCGCCCGTGACTGGCACTTGCCACAAATCATAGTTAGTGGTCCAAGCTTGATCTTTGCTCGGCGCTTTAGCGCTATAAACGACGAATTTACCGTCTGGGGTGAAGGTCACTTCTTCCATACCCGAGAATGGTTTTGGCGGTGTTTCAGTGTCTAACCCTTGGGTGACATCAACGACTTTAGTCAGTTTCTCACCGTTGACTGCGCCAACAAATAAGTGGCTACGGGCATGATCTTCCCACGTATCCCAGTGGCGGACCATTAACTGCTTGTATTCGCGCCCCGTCGATTTACGCTCAGATTCAGCGGTAAATTTATCCTTTGAGCAGGCTAAATCCTTACACTCTGGGAATACACGCATGCTGAGTACAACTTGTTTACCGTCGTTTGATAGTTTGTAACCATCTATATCCAAAGGTAAATCAGAAACTTGAACCGCTTCACCGCCCGTTAATGGCAGTTGGAATAGCTGGCTTGAACCGCTACGACCGGCAAGGAAATAAATCGATTTGTCGTCAGTGGCGAAACTCACATCGTGCTCAGTGCCTGCGGCAGAGGTCAGTTGTAACGGCTTCGCTTTAGTGTCAGTCAGATCCAATAGATACAGATCAGAACTGCCCTCTCCCTTATCGTTTACCGTTTTAAGACCATAAACTAATTTAGTGCCATCGTGGGACACTGTCGCAGAATGCATCTTATTGAGTTTAATGAGTTGTTGCACAGTAAAAGGCGTTGGATCGGCCGCTTGGGCTGATAACGCCAAGCCTGCGGCGCCGAGCGCCAATAGGAGAGGAGCTATTTTCATTGTTATGTCCGTCTTTTGTTGAACAGGTTCGAGGCTTGCAAATATTCGATAATCATCATTGCTGCAAACACGAATGTTAAAAACGATCTGAGATCGTATCTTTTGAAGATAAGCTTGCCACACTATCGAAACAAAAACGCTCAGGCAAGCCAAATGGCGAACCTGAGCGTATTTTTTTGTGACAAAATGTCAGTGGCGCAACGATTTGTCTAAGGAACTGATATCAGATAACCGAAGCAACCGATATCAGAGCGTAAACTTGAACTATTTTGCTTAAAAAGCCATCAAGTTCAATCCGCTAATGCCTTAGCTTCACTCCCACTTAGGCTTTCGCGTTGGCGATATTCACTTTCCAAATTGCTGGGCCAGTTTCATGGGCGTTCACGCCATTTGAATCCACAGCCACAGTCACTGGCATATCTTGCACGTCAAACTCGTAAATCGCTTCCATGCCTAAATCGGCAAAGGCCACGACGCGAGAATGTTTAATCGCTTTAGACACCAGATACGCTGCGCCGCCAACGGCCATCAGATATACCGCTTTGTGTTTTTTGATTGATTCAACTGTCGCAGGGCCGCGCTCAGCTTTACCTATCATGCCCATCAAGCCAGTTTTCTCTAACATTAAGTCAGTGAATTTATCCATACGGGTTGCTGTGGTTGGGCCCGCAGGACCGACAACTTCAGCACCGACTGGATCAACGGGGCCAACGTAGTAAATAAATTTACCGGTAAAGTCCACGCCTTCTGGCAGACCTTCACCACTTTCGATGAGGCTTTGAATGCGCTTATGGGCCGCATCACGACCTGTGAGCATTTTACCGCTCAGCAGAATAGTTTCACCGCTCTGCCACTGCTCGATATCCGCTTGGGTCACAGTATCTAAGTTAACGCGGCGCACATCATCACCCACTTCACGGGTGATTTCTGGCCAATCTGACAATGATGGTGGCGTTAATTCAGCTGGACCTGAGCCGTCTAAATGGAAATGTACGTGGCGAGTGGCCGCGCAATTAGGGATCATCACCACAGGCTTTGAAGCCGCGTGGGTTGGCGCCGATTTGATTTTAACGTCTAACACTGTGGTTAAACCGCCGAGACCTTGGGCACCTATGCCTAAGCTATTCGCGCGCTCAAAAATGTCTAAACGCAGCTTTTCTTCGGTCGTTTGCGCGCCACGGGCCATCAACTCATGGATATCCACGCTTTCCATCAGTGCTTCTTTGGCTAATACGGCGGCTTTTTCTGCCGTACCGCCAATGCCGATACCCAGCATACCCGGTGGACACCAGCCTGCGCCCATCGTCGGTAACGTTTTTTCTACCCAAGCGGCGATATCATCAGATGGGTTTAACATCACCATCTTAGCTTTGTTTTCACTGCCGCCGCCTTTGGCCGCAATCGCTACTTCGATGTGGTTGCCTGGCACCATGTCGATATGCACCACAGATGGCGTGTTATCTTTGGTATTTTTACGGCTGCCCGCAGGATCTGACACTATTGATGCACGCAGTGGGTTATCAGGATTGGTATAAGCACGACGAACACCTTCGTCGACCATTTCCTGAATTGTCATATCGGTTTTGTCCCATTGGACACCCATACCCACTTTAACGAAGGTGGTCACAATCCCTGTGTCTTGACACAGAGGACGCTTGCCTTCGGCCGACATACGCGAGTTAATTAATATCTGGGCAATGGCATCCTTCGCCGCAGCACTTTGTTCACGCTCATAAGCTTGGCTCATGGCATCAACAAAATCCTTCGGGTGGTAATAAGAGATGTATTGCAAAGCATCCGCCACACTTTCAATAAAGTCGGCTTGCTTAATCACAGAATTGACAGACATTTCATGGTTAGATGACATAGTAGGAGCGCTCCAGCAGCCTTTGCGGCCTAACTTATTTTTGTTTAATTCTTTCTGGGCCAATATGATACTCTTTCCCATCTTTTTGGGCTACATCACATTTTGAATAGGGTTAATCGATGGCAATTAGGGCGTCAAAACAGCTTGCATCACGCCAACTTGACTGGACATTAAGCACCGCAGCACTCTTCGAACACTTTGCCAATGACCCATGGGCAATCCTATTAGATTCGGCGAACGCGTCGCATCAGGACGCCAGATTCGACATCATTTGCGCCAATCCCATCGCAACATTAGTGACTCAGGGTGAGCGTAGCGATATAAACCTCATCGGTACGAGCTTGAGCTTACCCGAGGCGATGGACCCAAACCGTGATCCCTTCGAGTTACTCAACACTTTATTAACCCATTGGTATTCAAAATCTTTTGATTGTGATTTGCCCTTTAGTGGTGGCGCAATGGGCAGTTTTAGCTACGATTTAGGCCGTCGTATCGAATCTCTGCCAACAAGCGCTCAGCAAGATATTCAACTGCCAGAGATGAACATCGGCTTTTACGACTGGGCGTTAGTTTATGATTACCAAGCCCAGTGTTGGCATTTATTACACTATTTAGGTGAAGCAGCACTCGACATTGAATTGAATAAAATTCAAGCGAAAATGGCGCATAAGCCAAATACCGCCAGATTCATGCTCACAAGCCCATGGGCAGCACAAATCGATAAAGCCCAATACACGGCCAAATTTGAGGTAGTACAAGCCTATTTGCACAGCGGCGATTGCTATCAAATAAATTTAACCCAAAGATTTGAAGCTGGCTATCAAGGCGACGAATGGTCGGCTTACTGCCAACTGCGCAATGCCAATAAAGCCCCCTTCTCGGCCTTTATGCGGTTACCGCAAAACGCGATTTTATCGATTTCACCTGAGCGCTTTATTCAGCTTCGCGGTGATGATATTCAGACTAAACCCATCAAAGGCACGCTGCCGCGTCACGCAGATCCCGCGCTCGACGCCAAAGCTGCGAGCACCCTTGCCAGCTCGCCAAAGGATCGCGCCGAAAACGTCATGATTGTCGATTTGCTGCGTAATGATATCGGCAAAGTAGCGGCGGCAGGCTCGGTACGTGTACCTCATCTGTTTGAGATTGAAAGCTTTCCTGCGGTGCATCACCTTGTCAGTACAGTGACGGCTAAGCTTGATGCTAAGTACAGCGCCAGCGATTTGCTGCGCGCGGCGTTCCCCGGGGGCTCAATTACCGGCGCACCGAAAATTCGCGCCATGGAAATTATTGAAGAGCTCGAACCTTCACGGCGCAGTCTGTACTGTGGCTCTATGGGCTATATCAGCCAAGATGGCCAAATGGATACCAGTATCACCATTCGCACTATTGTGGCCGAACAGGGCAAACTCTATTGCTGGGCGGGCGGCGGCATAGTGGCGGATTCAGAAGTGGATGCCGAGTACCAAGAAACCTTTGATAAGATCAGCCGTATTTTACCTTTGCTTGGCGCAGAGCCGCAAAAGCCGTAAGCTTTAATACTAAACAGTAACGAGAACGTCGATGGATCAAGCGGAATTTAGACTCAGATTTAATCTGCACCCTTTAGCGCTGCAAGATCCGGCGGCCTTCCCACACCTTGGACTGCGCAAAGCTGCGGTGTTGATCCCACTGCAGGATATCAACGGTGAACTGAATCTGATTTTAACCCAAAGACCCATGCACCTTCGCGCCCATCCGGGCCAGATCAGTTTCCCCGGCGGTAAAATTGAGCCCTACGATGTCGATGCAATTGCGGCTGCGTTAAGGGAAGCTGAAGAAGAAATTGGATTATCGCGGTATAACGTCGATGTGGTGGGCACATTTCCGGCCCACAATACTTTTACGGGATTTGAAATCACGCCCGTGGTCGGCATTATCAAGCAGGCATTTGATTGGAAACTCGATCCCGGTGAGGTAGCCGATTGCTTTACTGTGCCATTAAGCTTTTTTATTGAGCCGAGCAATCGCCACCAAAAACGCTTTTTACGCCAAGGGCGCTACTACAGCGTGCATTTTATTCCCTACCAACAACGCTTTATCTGGGGCGCGACCGCCGCCATTATCGACCATTTATGCCGCCAGTTAAGCATTCCTGCGGATATCCTCTGACTTAATTTGCCATCGCTAAACCGTTAAAAAGCCAAACGGTGAAATTAGCCAAACTGTTGAATTAGCCAAAGAATGGATAGCTTAAACCACTAAGTGGATATACAAACCGGCGACAATCGAGGTTAACAGCAACATCGGAATGTTAAACCAATATCCCATACGACTGTGGTGGGCGACATAATAGTTAAACGCTAAACTGACCAAACTAATGCCGCCACAGGCCCAAATCAAATACTGCAATAACTGGGTTTCATGTGGATCCCAATGAACTCTGAATGTCGCGCCACGGCTTAAATAATCGCCGACTTCGCGATCGGGTCTCGCGTCACCGAACACTAATAGCGCATAGACGGCGATTGCCCAGCCTAAAATGGATAAGGCCGCAAGGATAATTTGAAATATTCTAGTCTTGCTCATACCGCCTCCCGCCATTTAACTCACTATATCGCCCAATATCGATATTATTAACCTCAGGATACCTTTTTCAGCTTGAGAAAAGCCACCAGCAAGGTAATATAAACCTCCAAAATTTTCATATAAAACGTTTCGTTGGAGAATTAAGCAACAATGAGCATCGCATCTGTCGCATCTGTATTTAAAGGTGAGCACGCCGTCGGTTCTAAAGTCACAGTTCGTGGCTGGGTCAGAACCCGTCGTGACTCTAAAGCCGGCATCTCTTTTTTAGCTGTTTATGACGGCTCTTGCTTTAATCCTATCCAAGGTGTCGTGCCCAATAGCTTAAATAATTACGACAACGAAGTGTTAAAGCTGACTGCGGGTTGTTCTGTTGTGATGACAGGCGACGTGGTGGAATCTCCAGGCGCAGGTCAAGCATTTGAGCTGCAAGTGACTGAACTTGAAGTTGCTGGCTGGGTTGATGATCCAGACACTTACCCAATGGCCGCTAAACGTCACTCAATTGAACATTTACGTGAATTAGCGCACTTACGCCCACGCACTAACATTATTGGTGCCGTTGCCCGCGTGCGTAACTGTTTATCCCAAGCGATTCACCGCTTCTACCACGAAGAAGGCTTTATTTGGGTATCGACCCCACTTATCACCGCATCAGATTGCGAAGGCGCCGGTGAAATGTTCCGCGTATCTACCTTAGATATGGAAAACCTGCCACGTACTGATGCAGGAAAAGTCGATTACGATAAAGATTTCTTCGGTAAAGAAGCTTTCCTAACCGTATCTGGCCAGTTGAACGCTGAAACCTACGCCTGTGCACTATCAAAAGTGTATACCTTTGGCCCGACTTTCCGTGCTGAAAACTCAAACACTAGCCGCCACTTAGCGGAATTCTGGATGGTTGAGCCTGAAGTGGCCTTCGCTAACTTAAACGACATCGCTGGCCTTGCCGAAGCTATGTTGAAATACGCATTCAATGCCGTATTGACTGAGCGTATGGACGATTTAACCTTCTTCGCCCAGCACGTTGATAAGACAGTGATCGACCGTCTGCAATCTTTCGTTTCAAGCGATTTTGCACAAGTGGATTACACAGATGCGGTTGAAATTCTGCAAAACTGTGGCAGAACCTTCGAGTTCCCAGTGTCTTGGGGTATCGACTTATCTTCTGAGCATGAGCGTTACTTAGCCGAAGAACACTTCAAAGCCCCTGTGGTAGTGAAGAACTATCCGAAAGATATCAAAGCCTTCTACATGCGCTTAAACGATGACGGTAAAACCGTTGCCGCGATGGACGTGTTAGCCCCAGGTATCGGTGAAATCATCGGTGGTTCTCAACGTGAAGAGCGTTTAGACGTGCTGGATATGCGTTTAGCTGAAATGGATCTAAACCAAGAAGATTACTGGTGGTACCGTGATATGCGCCGTTATGGCACAGTGCCACACGCAGGTTTTGGTCTAGGGTTTGAGCGTTTAGTGTCTTACGTGACGGGCGTTAACAACATTCGTGATGTTATCCCGTTCCCACGTGCACCGCGCACTGCGAACTTCTAATATCCTTTTGATTGGGCTTGTGACTCTTTGGGGAGTAACAAGCTCAACATTAGAATATAAGCTAAGGCGTCGCTACTGCGCCTTAGCAAAACGAAAAGGAGCTGAATATTCAGCTCCTTTTTTGTTTCTGCGCTTTTGCTAGCATGCTGAGCTAATACACTGGACTAATACTCTGAGCTAATACCATGAGTTAGCACCATAAATTATCATCACGACCCAACACTAATGCCTAACACTATTACCTAATATCATAAGGCGAAACAGCCACTCATTCGCTTGATACTAATCCACTTGTTACTTATCCGCTTGATGCAGCGCCTGCCTGATATATTCCGCCACGTGTTTAGCAGCAATATCATCAGTTGAGGTTAACTTAATATGGCGGCGAAATTTGCCACTGCCTTCGAGTACCTTGTGTGGATCGCTAAAGTTTGCGCCCAGACTTAACTCCAATGACACATGCTGTTTATAGGCAAACACCCCACCAAAAGCGCTCTTCGCGCTAAAGAGTATTCCGCCGTATTTCACAGTTTCAGAGATGTCGAGCGAGGATACGGCGGCAGTGGCGTTAACGGTTTGGCGCACGCCCTGCACGATTTCAAGCAAGCTCGGGCTCATAAAACCAATGTCTTCTAAGAGTTTTTCAAGTTGTCCATTCATCATCGCCTCCTGCGTAATAGCATTTTCCATAGCGGCCTTTTCATAATGACCTCTATCATACAATAACGATTCTCTGTCGATTGTATCCTGTGCAGTGAACTGAATAAAACCCCGTCAGGCACTCATAAACAAAATCAATCGCTTAAACGTTAGCTCAGCATGCCAACTACCAAGTGAAGTCGCAAGGCCGTGCTGCCATTACAATCAATAAAAAGGCCAAGCATCAATATGCTTGGCCTTTGGCTGGAGATATCTAACTAACCTTAAATAACACTAAGCAACACTGAGCATAAGCAACATCAAGTAACACGAGCCTGAGTCACGCTAAGCCACACGAGGTCTCACTCTGTTTAAGATTAGAAGCCTTTCACACCTGCCATATCGGGGAGATGGTGAGCAATCCCCTTGTGGCAATCGATACAGGTCTTTTCGCCGCTCGCCAGTGACGTTGAGTGCATCTGCGCCGCTCTGGGTGATTGGCGGGTAAAGTCCATATACGTAAAGTTATGGCAGTTACGGCACTCGAGCGAGTCATTGGCCTTTAATCGCGCCCACTCATGCTCAGCCAGTTCGCGCCGTTTACTTTCAAACTTGTCACGGGTGTTAATCGTACCGAAAACCTTACCCCACACTTCCTTAGATGCCTGCATTTTACGGGCGATTTTATCGGTCCAGTTATGCGGCACATGGCAGTCAGGGCACGTTGCCCGCACACCGCTGCGGTTAGTGAAGTGGATTGTCGTCTGTAACTCTTGATAGACGTTGTTTTCCATTTCATGGCAACTGATACAGAAGGCTTCCTTGTTGGTCGCTTCAAGGGCCGTGTTAAAGCCGCCCCAGAAAATCACTCCAGCCACAAAGCCACCTAAGGTCAAAAAACCTAAACTGTAATGCACACTCGGACGATTGAGTACCTGCCAGATTTTTTTCAGTTTATCTAACATGCTAACTCCTAGTGTTTTTTCTGCTCAGTGTTGGCTTTGATCAGATGTTCCATGTCCACAAAGTCATTTTCGACCAGTAGCTTGGCATCTAACTGCGGCACATGACACTGAGTGCAAAAATAGCGGCGCGGCGATAATGTGGCTAAGAAGTTATTATCCCTGTCCATAAAATGTGTGACGCTGACCATAGGTGCTTGGGATTCCCCAATGCGGTTGCGGGCATGACAGGCCATACATTTGTTCACTTTAAGATCGAGCTGATAACCGTCGATCTTGTGCGGTATCACAGGCGGCTGCATGGGGTAGCTGCGCACTTCCTTAACATCGGTATTACGCACGTTTTGCATCGCCGGAGGCGTCGGTTCCACATCAATTGGCGCTTGTCTCAGGGTCGCTATTTTTTCGTCGGGAATACTGGCGGCAGAGACTGCCGTCATCATCAATGAACCGAATGCCAGTAAACCGATCGCTGAAACTAATTGTAGAGTTTTCATCGTGTTCTCCTTAAACCTTAACGATCTTCACCGCACATTTTTTAAAGTCAGTTTGTTTTGACAAGGGATCTGTCGCATCTAAGGTGACTTTATTAATGAGCTGGCTAGCATCGAACCAAGGCACAAACACTAAGCCCACTGGCGGTTTGTTGCGGCCACGGGTTTCAACTCGGGTCTTAATTTCACCACGGCGTGACACCACACGAATTTCATCGCCACGGCGCAGACCGCGCTTCTTGGCATCTTCTGGATGCATAAAGCACACGGCATCAGGGAAAGCGCGATAAAGCTCAGGTACACGTTGGGTCATAGAACCTGAGTGCCAATGTTCCAGCACTCGGCCCGTCGATAACCAGATATCGTATTCTTCGTCTGGCGACTCAGCGGCAGGCTCATAGGGCAGCGCAAAGATCACCGCACGGCCATCGGGATGACCGTAGAACTCAAAGCCTGTGCCCGTTGTCACATAAGGATCGCTCCCCTCACGGAAGCGCCACTTGGTTTCCTTGCCATCGACCACAGGCCAACGCAGACCATGGGCCTCGTGATAGGCATCAAACGGCGCTAAATCATGACCATGACCACGGCCAAAGGAGGCGTACTCTTCAAACAGACCTTTTTGCACATAGAAGCCAAAATGTTTCGCTTCATCGTTCAGATACTTAGGATCGGCATCCGCCAACGGAAACTTATCGACATGGCCATTTTGATACAGGACTTCGAAAAGCGTTTTACCTTTGAACTCAGGGTTCGCCGCTAATACATCCTTGGGCCACACTTCATCTGTGGTGAAACGTTTCGCAAATTCCATCAACTGCCACAGATCCGAATGCGATTCACCGGGCGCTTGCACCATTTGATGCCAGAACTGAGTACGGCGCTCGGCGTTACCGTAAGCGCCCTCTTTTTCAACCCACATCGCAGTGGGCAAAATCAGATCGGCAGCTTGGGTGGTGACTGTAGGATAAGCATCGGACACCACGATAAAGTTTTCAGGATTACGATAACCCGGCAACCCTTCTTCGTTGATGTTCGGACCCGCCTGCATATTGTTATTCACTTGTACCCAATAGCAGTTCAAGTCACCGTCTTTAAGGCGGCGGTTTTGCTCAACGGCGTGATAACCTGGTTTGGGCGGAATGATACCGCTTGGAATTTTCCACGTTTCTTCGGCACGTTTTCTGTGCTCGGGATTGGTCACCACCATGTCGGCGGGTAGACGATGGGAGAAAGTCCCGACTTCACGTGCCGTGCCACAGGCCGATGGCTGACCGGTCAGTGAAAATGGGCTGTTACCTGGGGTTGAAATCTTACCTGTTAACAAATGGATGTTGTAAATCAGGTTATTACACCAGACACCACGGGTATGTTGGTTAAATCCCATGGTCCAGAACGACGTCACTTTGACATTCGGATCGGCATATAGCTTAGCCAATTCGATGAGTTTATCTTCTGGCACCCCAGACAGTTTACTGACTTTCTCGACTGTGTATTCGGCGACAAAGGCTTTGAAGGCTTCAAAATCAATTGCCGTTGAATCCCCTGCGGTTTTCACATTTTTAGCTTTTTGCTCAAGGGGATGAGTCGGACGTAAACCGTAACCGATATCAGTCGTGCCTTGGCGGAAATTCACGTGTTTTTTAACGAAATCCCAGTTCACTTTATCGTTTTGAATAATGTAGTTGGCAATAAAGTTCAACATGGCCAAATCCGTTTGCGGCGTGAACACTATCGGAATATCCGCCAGATCGAAGGAGCGATTCTGGAAAGTCGATAACACGGCCACTTTGACATGGGGTTCACTCAAGCGTCTGTCTGTCACTCGACTCCACAGGATCGGGTGCATCTCGGCCATGTTCGAGCCCCAAAGCACGAATGCATCGGCGGCTTCCATATCGTCATAGCAGCCCATTGGCTCGTCGATACCGAAGGTGCGCATAAATCCGACCACGGCAGACGCCATACAATGGCGCGCATTGGGATCGATATTGTTTGAACCAAAGCCCGCCTTCATCAACTTAACGGCAGCGTAACCTTCCCACACAGTCCATTGGCCCGAGCCAAACATGCCCACGGCCGTTGGCCCTTTGGCTTTAATGGTTTCTTTCCACTTTTGTGCCATGATGTCGAAGGCGCTGTCCCAGCTAATTGGCGAAAACTCACCGTGCTTGTCGTACTTGCCATCCGTCATCCGCAGCATGGGCGTGGTTAAGCGATCGCTGCCATACATAATCTTCGACAGAAAATAGCCTTTGATACAGTTAAGACCACGGTTCACTTCACTGTTGGCATCACCATGGGTGGCGACCACTTTGCCGTCGCGGGTAGCGACAATCACAGAGCAGCCAGTACCACAGAAGCGGCACGGCGCCTTGTTCCACTCTAATTTGGTTTGTTCTGAGCTGGTAATAAGGTTGCTTGCGCCTGCGGGCAAAGCTAAACCTGCGGCCCCTGCGGCAGCAATCACCGCATTAGCCTTAATAAAGTCACGTCTGTTCATATTCATTCTTCACCCTCTTCAAGCACTTCACTCTGGTGGTAAACCATAGTGGCGGATAACACGCCCGGAATGGCATTGATCGCTTCTATACTGTCCATCAAGGCGCGCTGAGTCTCACCTTCAATGACCACGACCAACTTCACTTCGTTGTTGACGGAAAGTTCGGCATTTTCAATGGTCATGATCTCTTGTCTAACGTCTGCCATTTTCTGCGGTAAGACCTGCACCACTAAACTGGTGATATGGAGTTCTTTGCTCATCCGACATTCCACTCTTTATTTAATATTCTGATAATAAAGCGATTAACCCACTCCCGGTGGTCCAGTCAAAATCTGACTAAACCAGATCGCAAAGCCCAAGCCACTGACCAGCAGCACAGACAATAACGGCGCGAGAAACACGGTTAAAAAGATAAAGATTTTCAGTTCTAGGGATTTTTCTTTTGCGGTGCTAGCACTCATGCATCCTCCAAGAGGTGTGTTCCTGCCACGTTGCGCGTTGGGACAAGCGTCCGCGGCAAGTTTTATGTATATCTATTGCATCTTTGGATCACGAAGCGATCATACCTTTTAGTTGTTAACAAAATGTATACCTCCAAATTGGTAAAGCGGATGATGCTTGATCCAGATCATCAATTTTCTGCGAGTATTAGTCAGATCTCTGTTTTCAAATGCTTTTGAAGATTACAACTTTGCCTTTTGAATAGATTTAATGATTAGGAAGTGGCTTAAACAGAAAAATTACCGCGAGAACATCCCGAAAAAGTCGCCAAAAAACACTGGGTATTCATAAAGGAGTAGATGGTAGGAAGGTTTGAAAGTACGAGAGTTAACTACTTGATCTCAAAAGTAAGAAAATCGCTATAAAAGCATGACTGACATCAAGCCAAGATAGCCACTAAGACCTTAAATAAGCGCCGCACAGCAGTTTTATCGATGAATAACTGAGTATTGTCGGAGGTGGGTGTTTTACCGCAGAAGATAACGAGATAACGTGGGCATGGGTGGAGATGAGGCTAAAGCTAAAGCATGGTGCTTAGTGCATGGCGCAATTCGCGGCGCATCACTGACGTGTATATCGTTCAAATAGTAGGAATTTAGGGAAATAAAAAACCGAGTAAAGGGTTAGTTTTACTCAGTTTTTCGCGAAGGTATTTTTACGCGCTCGTCTGCTCGATTATGGCTCGTTTTAGAGTAACTCAGCCCTTTGAACCAACCTAGGTACTCAACCGAACACTTAAATCAAACCATTAGACCTGTTGGATATGATTCAAAATGCGTTTTTCCGATATCGGATAAGCCGTGCCTAACACCTGCGCAAAACAGGAGACGCGATATTCTTCAATCATCCAGCGCGCTTCAATTAACGCGGGCGGTGTCGGCATAGAACGTGGCACTTTCGCCAGTTGGGCGTTCAATGCTTCCTGCACCTTGTTAATACTCTGCATATGCAAACGGTCGCGAGTTGGATCGACGGGCAACTTCTCGACACGGATTTCAATCGCTTTTAAATAACGCGCCACATCGGCTAAACGATTCCAACCGCAGGATTCAACAAACCCTTTAAACACTAGTTTGTCTAATTGGCTTTGAATATCACTCATAGCAAAAGCGATATCTAAGCTAATTTTGCCCTTGAGACGCTTTTTAATGCTCTGATATAAGGTCAAAATCTGCTCAACCTTCAGGGCAATTTGCTCTGCGGTCGGGTTGAGTTCTTGGCGAACCCAATCCTTTGCCTGCTCAAATTGGGCTTGATTACGCACATCGAGGGCTTTTTCATCCAACAATTGCTGTACAGCGGCGGCAATTATGTCATCAATTAAGATCTGAACTTGACCAAAAGGATTGAAATACATCGCCAATTTCGCCTTATTCGGCAAAGCTTGCTGTAAATGTTTTACCGGTGATGGAATGTTTAACAGCAACAAGCGTCGCAGACCTTGGCGATGAGCATCTAAGGCTTCAAATTCATCATCAAATAATTTGATCGCAACACTGTCTTTTTTATCGATCAGCGCCGGAAACGCCCGTACTTGGTAATTGCCTTTTTGCTGCTGATATTGCTGCGGCAAATCACCAAAGGACCACTCAGTTAACGCTTCTTGCTCTATACCTTTATCCGCCACCTGACGAATGGCCTTCGCCACCACGCCCTGCAACTCGGCTTTTAAGGTATCGAGCACCCGACCTTCGGCGACTAAGTTGTTTTTATCGTCTTCGATTTTAAAGTTCATCTGCAAATGCGCGGGGATCTGCGTTAAATCAAAATCTTCCGGTGATATACGCGTGCCACTCATGCGCAGCAATTGCTTGCACATGGCTTCAAGCAAACTGGCACTAAAAGGCACCATGGCCTGCACACAAGCACGGGCATAGTCAGGCGCGGGCACAAAGTTACGTCGTAAACTCTTAGGCAAAGATTTGATCAGCGCGATGCACTTTTCTTCCCTCAGCCCAGCCACTAACCAATCAAAATCGCTATCGTCGATTTGATTGAGCAGCGCCACCGGAATGTGCACCGACACGCCGTCATCCGCCGCAGCGGGTTCAAAGTGATAACTCAGCTGCAGGCGCAAATTGCCCTTGTGCCACGTATCGGGGAAATCCAAGGTCGAAATATGGTCGGCATTGCGCTGCATTAACAACGCTTTGCTGAAATCCAATAAATCCGGTTGCTCGCGCTTGGCTTTTTTCCACCAGCCAAAAAACAGCTGGGCGTTGTAAATCCCTTCAGGGATCCGCGGTTCGTAAAAATCCACCAACACTTGCTCGTCCACCAAAATATCGCGGCGACGGGATTTATGCTCAAGTGATTCAATGTCTTCGAGCAGCTTTTGGTTAGCGACAAAAAACGCTTCTTGGGTTTGCAACTGCCCTTCTGCCAAGGCGCTGCGGATAAAAATCTCACGCGCTTCAACGGGATCGATGGGGCCATATTGCACTTTGCGGCGGTGTACAACCGTCAAACCATAAAGCACTTGATTCTCAAGGGCGATAACGCTGCCAGGTTTTGCCTCAAAATGGGGCTCTACATAGCTTTTCTTGATCAAATGCGCCGCTAAGGGCTCTAGCCATTCGGGTTCGATTTTAGCGCAGCAGCGAGCGAATAAGCGCGAAGTTTCGGTAAGCTCAGCGGCCATGATCCACTTAGGGCCTTTTTTGGCCAATGGCGAACCGGGAAACACAAAGAATTTACGATTACGCGCACCTAAATACTCGTTATTGTTATCTTTAAAACCAACATGGCTCAACAAACCCGACAACAGCGCACGGTGCAAGGTATCGTAACTTGGCGGCGTATCGTTTAAGCGCCACTTTAAATCGTGCACGGCTTGTTTAAGCTGGGCGTATAAATCCTGCCACTCGCGAACGCGCAAGTAGGCCAAATACTCATCGCGGCACTTTTTACGGAACTGACTCGCTGATAACTCTTTTTGCTGATCTTTTAAGTGCTGCCACAGATTTATCCAACTAACGAAATCGGAACTGGGATCGGCAAAACGGCGATGGGCTTCATCACTGGCTTGCTTCTTCTCCATCGGACGCTCGCGGGGATCTTGAATCGATAAGCCCGCAGCAATCACCAGCACTTCGTTCAAACAACCTAACTGCTGACTCTCGACCACCATACGCGCCAAACGCGGATCCACAGGAATTTGCGCCAAATTACGCCCAAGTGGCGTCAATACTAGCTTGCCGTGTTTGCTCTCAACCGCTTGTAATTCTTCTAGCAGCAAGAAACCGTCGCGGATATGGCGTGGATCGGGTGGCTCGATAAACGGGAAGCCGCCGATATCACCCAAACCGATGGCGAGCATCTGCAAAATGACCGAGGCCAAGTTAGTGCGCAAAATTTCAGGATCGGTAAACGCCGGACGATTATTAAAATCCGCCTCATCGTACAAACGAATACAAATACCCGGTCCCACACGACCACAACGGCCTTGGCGCTGATTAGCGCTCGCCTGCGAGATAGGTTCAATCGGTAAACGTTGCACCTTAGTGCGATAACTATAACGGCTGATACGCGCTGTACCTGGGTCGATAACGTAGCGAATACCCGGCACAGTCAGCGAAGTTTCCGCTACGTTCGTCGCTAGTACAATCCGCCGACCTCTGTG
The DNA here is from genome assembly GCF_020447145.1 of Shewanella sp. SR1. Classification (NCBI taxonomy): domain Bacteria; kingdom Pseudomonadati; phylum Pseudomonadota; class Gammaproteobacteria; order Alteromonadales; family Shewanellaceae; genus Shewanella; species Shewanella sp. SR1. Next base: position 70,402 of record NZ_JAJAEF010000007.1, read on the forward strand.
ACTACTGAAAACTTTGGATTGCTCGCCATAGGACAAACGCGCGTACAGCGGCAAAATTTCGGTATCGCGGTAATTACGCCGACTCAATTGCTCGGCCGTATCGCGAATTTCTCGCTCGCCATTCATAAAGATCAGAATGTCGCCCAGCCCTTCGGCCACCAGCTCATCGACGGCGGCAAAAATGCCTTCGATTTGATCTAAATCTGCATCTCTATCTTGCACTAAGGGTCGATAACGGGTTTCAACCGGAAAGGTACGGCCCGACACTTCGATAATAGGCGCATTGTTGAAATGCTTAGAAAAACGCTCAACGTCTATGGTCGCCGACGTGATGATGACTTTGAGATCGGGGCGTCTTTTAAGGATCTGTTTAAGGTAGCCCAGAATAAAATCGATATTCAGGCTGCGCTCGTGGGCCTCATCTATGATGATAGTATCGTATTGGTCGAGATTGCGATCTGAGGTCAATTCCGCCAGTAAAATACCGTCGGTCATCAACTTGATATACGAGTCACTCTTAAGCGCATCGGCAAACCGTACTTTAAAGCCGACCACTTCACCGAGCGGGCTTTGTAATTCTTCGGCGACTCGGCTCGCCACGCTGCGGGCAGCCAAACGTCTTGGCTGGGTGTGGCCTATCATGCCACGGCAACCTAAGCCGAGTTCTAAACAAATTTTGGGAAGCTGTGTGGTTTTACCCGAGCCCGTTTCGCCGGCAATGATCACCACTTGATTGCCCGCAATCGCGCGTGCAATGTCATCGCGCATCAAGGAAACGGGAAGGTTTTCAGGATATTGGATTTTAGGGCGAGCGTTACGGCGCTGCTCAACCTTCTCAAACGCCGCCTGCGCTTGCTCACTCAGCTGGGCTAAGACTTGGGTCTTTTTATCTGAGTCGGCTTCTTTATTGAGTTTAAATAAACGACGACGGATCCTAGACGCATCAGCCTGATAACAAAGATTAAGAAAGGCGTTCGATAGCGGATGTTTGTCTGAGTTCAAATCCAAATTCCATTGCTAGCATCAAAAACGGCGATCCTAGCAAGGAAAGTGGCGCAATGGTATTGCTAATTTACTCTGCACTCAGGATAAAGGGTGTCAGATTATGTCCAGAGCGGCTCAGATTAAACCGGTGACAGATAACATTGTTGCATATAGATATTCATCGCTTTTAGCACATTAGTACGATTTATCGTGCCTATCACTTTACCGTGTTCAACCACAGGATAAACCTTAGGTTTAGGCCCGAGCATTTGTTCGGCAAGTTGCAAAATACTGTCATCAGGCCCGACAAACAGCACTTCAGTGCGCATACAGTCCTTCACCACTGATGTCATATCGCAGTGATAGCTACTCTTGATCATCACAGCCAAACAATCCTGCTGGGATAAAAAGCCCACCAAATCGCCCGCATCATCAACCACTGCAGCACCCATTTTATTATTATCTAACAGCTTTTCGACCGCGGTCGCCAGCGACATATTCGCGCGCAGTAACACGGGCTGACGATCCATATGGTCACGAATCTTAATTAAGTCCATAGTCTTCCCCTCGAATTAACCCTACGTTTGAAGTCTAGTCAAAATATCGGCAAGGATGTGCGATTTATATCGATTGCGCTTATCTAGTGTGTAAACCGAATGTCAAAAAGTGCTGACAGAATAGAAAGAAACAACAAACGGATACACAGCACGATGAGATAATAAATGTCTCGTTAAGTGTTAGACGAAGCTGCTGACTCGGCAAACTTGGCGGCGTCTTGTACGGCTTGCAAGTCCTCTTCGATATCAAGCACCTTTTGTGAACGCTTCAGTGCCAGCCGCCCGTGGTACTCGGCCGCCGCGCGTATTTCCCCGTCACCACTGGATGCTAACGATTCAAGCGCTTTTTGTAGCCGTACAGCGACTTCCACCACTCCCGCGCCGTCTCTGGCTATGGCGGTAAACGCATCATCAAACATGTCCTGTACACAAACGTGAGGGACTTCAATGCGATCGCACTCTGGCGCGGGTTTGCCATCAACTGCTGCGGGTTCACCCCATAGCGTAAACAGCCGTACCAGTGTGCCTACGATGCAAATGGCCGTACCTGGGTCATTGACCGCGGGTGATAAGGCGCGGCCAGCGATTTCCGACAGTACCACCAAACCAAATCGCGGATCGTCGTCAAAAAGACGGGTATCACCAATCTGGAATGACTCGGCAACACAGGTGCAATCAATCTCAGTCTGCTCCGCACCATCGGCGCTAATGTATGCCAATGGTCGATTGGGCGTGGCGAACGTGCCCGGCAAGGCTGCAATCACGACTCGCACCTCGTTTTTCTCTGCCCAGCGCTGCATCGCGGCAATATTAATGTACTGAACATAACCGACGTTAGCCGCGTACACGGCTCGTCCACGCGCTTGGGGACGTACTGAAACGCCGCCAAGATGTGGGGTATTGCGTCGCCGTGTCAGGGCATCGGCCGCCGCCTTTTCAACTTTCTCAATTGTGGTTGCCATGCGGCCAAGACGGGCAATGCGATCCACCCAGCGTACAAAGGTAAAGATCACCATGCCAAAAATAAACGTGGTCAGCAGGAAGAGAATAAACAGACCTGCCGTTTGAAAGTAATCATTTTTAACCGCAGTGAGTGCCACAATACTGAAGATAAATGCCCCAACAAAGGTCGATAGCGCATTCTGAGAGGCATCATCGGCGACAACTAAAATAAATGAACGTGGTGTTGCCGTGTTAGCCGCAGAAGCATAGGCCGAGACCATAGAACCCACGGAAAAAGTGGCGATAACCAGCATGCTGGAAGCCATAACGGATAACAGCGCCTCGATGGAGGCCGATGACACCTTAGGTGCAATCTCAACAAGCTCAGTGCCATCAGCCAATTTCGCGACGAAGGCGACTGCAATCGATAATAGGCAAACAAGCAGTGGTTTAACCCAAAGTCGATGGCGAAACCGATTGAGGAAAACCCTGACGCGGTCGGTTAACACGGTAGAAATCATGTAAATATCCTTTACGCTGAGTGCAATCTCATGCAGACGCGATGAGTTCGCTGGACACAAACGACAGCTTTGACGGTGAGTTAAGTGCGGCTTTGTGTGTGACTATTGTACCCCTAATGAAATCAAACAACGGGCGACACCCCACATACCATTAACTATTCGTAATAGCCCAAACTTATCAGCTTCTTATTCACTCTTAAAGCAAAAAACCGCTAGCAAAAAGCGAGTGCCACTTTCGCAGCACTCGCTTTTTAAGGTTTATAAGTGATGTTTCTAGACAATCTTGTAAGCAATGTCCGTCTCGAACCAACTGCTTTTACAATTCAAGTTATTGGTCTTGCCAAATCAGCACTTGGGCGGGTTCACCATTGCTACGGGTAGCGCGGTACATGCCTTCAGTGTTAAATGGCGTGGCGATATTACCGCGCTGATCGACGGCAATCACACCGCCCGAACCGCCTGCGGTGATAAGGCGTTGATTGATCACTTCATCGGCGGCTTGAATAATGGATTTCTGCTGGTATTTCACTTTGGCACAAATGTCCCCCGCCACTTGGTAACGGATAAAGAACTCACCATGGCCGGTTGCCGATACGGCGCACACCCCGTTTTCAGCATAGGTGCCCGCACCTATCACCGGGGAATCTCCAATGCGGCCAAAGCGTTTTGCCGTCATGCCGCCAGTTGAGGTACCAGCAGCTAAGTTGCCATTTTTGTCTAAGGCGACGGCGCCTACGGTACCAAATTTGTAATCGAGATCTTTCATCTCAACACTCGCGACTTGCTCTGATTTAGCCGCAGCTTGCAGTTTTTGTCGTGCATCGAGTAATTGCTGATAACGCTCGTCAGTATCAAAATAACTGTTTGGCACTAAGCTAAAGCCTTGAGTCAGGGCAAATTCTTCTGCACCCGCGCCCGAGAGCATCACATGCTCAGACTTATTCATCACAGCTAAAGCGAGATCAATGGGATTAGCGATATGGCGCACTCCAGCAACTGCGCCGGCATTCATGGTTTTGCCATCCATAATGGACGCATCTAACTCATGTCCGCCGTCGTAGGTGTACACCGCACCTATGCCAGCATTGAACAGTGGGCTATTTTCGAGAATATTAATGGCAGTTTGCACCGCGACTAAACTGTCACCGCCCTCTTCTAACACTTTTGAGCCTTTATCAACCGCTTCCTTTAACTTATCTTTGTAGGCTTGGCGTTGTTCAGGGGTGAGATTAGCCTTAGAAATCGTGCCAGCGCCGCCGTGGATCGCAATGGCGAACGGTTTGTCATTGGCAAAGGTGTTGTGTGACATAAAAAGTAAACCCGAGATAATTAAACTAAAGGTGGCTAATTTTGTTTTCATTCTTTACATCCCCTTAAAAAGTAGCGTCCTTTGTACCCATTTCATCGTGTAATTTCAATCATCTCCTTGCCTGTTGGTTTTATTCTGGCGACAATGATGCCACATCACAGGGACTATAAAGTGCAGCCATTTTTGCAAATCACCTCACATTACTTTCGTTTTTGCTTATTTCTGAGTCTGATTTCAGTCACATCCGTCGCTGCGGCGGCAGATGAATTTATTAAGTTATCTGTCACAGGCGTGAATGAAGCTCTGCAACGTAACATAGTTGCGCACTTAGGCACCTTACCCGAATCCGAGGTGCAGCGCCGTGCCTTTCTGTTTAATGTCGATGACAATGTCAGCACAGCCTTAGAATCCATGGGTTACTATCATGGCGAAGTGGAAGAAAAACTGACGGAACATGACAAGGGACCGTGGGAACTAAAACTGGTGATCACTGCCGGCGAGCCAACCATAGTGCAGTGGGTCGATATTAACTTCAGTGGCGAAATGCTCGATGATCGCGCTTTCGATCAATGGCTGGCAAAGGTCAACCTTAAGCCTGGCGATGCGCTCAACCACGGTGTGTATAGCGACGTAAAATCGCAACTGGTCACCTTAGCTCTGGCCCGAGGTTACTTCGATGGCGAATTTACGGAATCACAGATTAAAGTTAACCGCGACATCAATACCGCACAGGTAAGTTTGCATTTTGACTCTGGCAAACGTTATAAATTTGGCCAAGTCAGCTTCGAAGGCCATACTTTAGAACCTGAAATTTTAGAAAAACTTATTCCCTTTAAAGAAGGCGCTTCCTACTCGACTCGCCGTGTGGGTGCGCTGAATCGCCAGTTATTAGACACGGGCTATTTCGCCAATATCAAAGTGATCCCGCAAATCGACGGTGTCGAAGAAAGTCATATTCCGGTGCTGGTGGAATTAACTCCTAAGGCAAGCCACGCCATTGAGCTCGGTTTTGGTGGTGATATTGGCAAGACGGATCAAGCTTTCGACCCAAGAGTGCGCGTGACTTGGCGGACGCCACAAATCAATAAATACGGTCACTCACAGGAGACCAGCCTCGAATGGTCACCGGATAGACCAAAATTATTAACCACTTATACTATCCCCTTGACGCATCCCTTAGATGATCAATTAAAAATCCGCGTCGGTTTGCTACGGGACAAATACGGTGTGACCCAAGTGTATGACGCCGAGAATCGCGATTTTAGTAACACAGGTCAGCTTGAGTCGACTAAATATCTTCTTGGGCTATTACGCCAACAAAGACTAGAAAATCAATGGTTAATGAGTTATTCACTTGAGGCTATTCGCGAAGAATATACCCAGTCTGACGTCGATTATATGCCGTCGTTTTATTTGGCTGGGCTTAACTTTTCGCGGACAACGCGCGGTGATAATTCACTCGATCCTAAGTCCGGTTTTAGGCAGATTTACAGCATAGATTATGCCGATCCCTATTTAGGCTCAGAAACCCGTTTGGCGCGCCTACAGGCAAAATTTAAATGGATTGATACCTTCTTCGACAACCACAGAATTGTCGCGCGTATCGATTTAGCCGCCAACTTAGCCAACGAAAATGATCTGGCCTCTATTCCGCCTTCACTGCGCTATTTTGCCGGTGGCGATCAGAGTGTGCGGGGTTATGGTTATCAAGAATTGGGCCCCTATTTAGATTATGTCGCAGATGATGGCAAGACCAATCGCGAGGTCATAGGTGGCCGCTATTTAATGGTCGGCAGTTTAGAATATCAATATTATGTGACCCCCACTTGGCGGGTCGGTACCTTTATCGATGCGGGTAACGCCTTCGATAATAATCAATTTGAACCTGTTGTCTCAGTCGGTGGCGGTATCCATTGGATCTCCCCCATTGGCCCAATCAAACTGGATTTAGGGGTTGGATTGAAAGAAACCGATACCATTGAAAGATCATGGCGAATTCACCTGACCATGGGGACAGATCTATGAGCCAGCCCCCAGAGAATAATAAGCCACCCGAACAAGACACCGTAGACAGCCCCATTACGGAAGTCACTGAAGCCATTGCGAGTTCTGTCACCCAATCGGTGTCATTCATTCAAAAACTGTGGCGACAGTTCAAACTCTGGACTCGGATTATCATCTATGTGCCATTAGGGCTTTTAGTGTTAATCGCCCTATTACTCGGCACTGAGTTTGGCTCGCGCATCACAGTAGGCTTAGCCGATCAGTTTGTGCCCGATCTTGATCTCACTTATACCTCAGGCTCCATTAATAAAGACTTAGCCCTGTCCCATGCGTCTTGGTCTATGGCTGGCATCAAGGTACAACTTGAGGATCTGCATTTACTGTGGCAACCCGCCTGTTTACTACAAAAACGTTTATGTGTTAATGGCTTATCTGCGGCCAAAGTCGATGTGACTATTGATACCTTAGCCCTGTCTGCCGACACAAACGAAACCCCGATAGTGCCGCTCGATGAAGAGCCCAGCGAGCTGCAATTACCCTTTGATATTGAGTTAGATTCCGCGGAACTCAACGCTGTGAATATCCAAGTTGATGAGATGCAATTTACAGCCAATCGCCTTAACGCAGAGGCAAAGTGGTTTGCCGAAGGCTTGTCGATTAAGCAGCTTTCCAGTGAAGGATTGTTCGTGCTGATCCCCACATCAACCGATGCCGCACAAACGAACCAAGCAGCGACAACGACGGCTTCTAACGCAGACATAGCCGCGAGTACTACACCCGACACAGCGGCCAGCACAACAGCCAATGTAACGCCTGAACCATCGGCCAACTCGCCGGCAAAAGACAAGCCAGCAAAAGACAGTAGTGCTGAATGGGCTCTAGCGCACTTACCACAAGTGTTTATGCCTTTTCCTGTGACGGTTAATGCCCTCACGCTTGATAACACCACGCTGCAAATCGGCGATCGTAAAGATGTCTTTAGCCATGCCGAGCTGCAAGGTCGTTTCCGCGAATATCAATTGACCTTAGATCATCTCGCCATCAGCCATACAGATGGCAGCGCGGATATCACAGGCAGTTTAACGCTCGATAACGATTATCCACTCGATTTAGAAGCCAACCTCACCCTTAACCAATTAGCCGAATTACCTGAGCTGACTCACCAAGTATTAGATGTAAAGCTGAGCCAAAGCTTAGGACAATTGCAGGTGAACGCTGTCGCCAAGGGCGATGCCGACTTCACGCTAGATGGGCAGATAACACTTCGCGATCCAAGCCTGCCCTACAAGGTAAAACTTGAACAGACACGGCTGCAGTGGCCGCTAAAAAGCCCTGAATATTCGGTCAGTGATGTGGCACTGGAAAGTTATGGCGATCTCAATCGTCAAGAGGCGAGCCTTAAAGGTGAACTGACGACGCCGTTCCATAAAGTACTCACCATAGACACTAGCCTTCAGCATCAAGATGCGAAGTTAACCATTAATAATCTTGATGCAACGGGCGCGATTGGTCAGGTCAAGCTCACTGGCGAACTCGATTATCAAAAAGCCATTCGCTGGAACGCCAATCTCTGGCTCAATGACGTAAAACTGCAGGAAGTACAACTGCCACAAACGGATACGACGCAAAAAGCAACCGGTCTACCGGACAGTTTGATTTCAGGAAAATTACGCACTCAAGGCTCATTTGCTGATCCTCGCTGGCAAGTCTCCCTGAACGACACTGAGCTCACGGGCACCCTGCAAGGTTATCCCTTCGATATCACAGGGGATATCAGTGTGAATGATTCCCTGTATGTCAGTTCTAAGGGGCTGAACGCCAAAGTACTGGGCTCGACTCTGGCACTCAAAGGCGAAGCCAACGCCAACTGGGATCTACAAGGTGAGCTGCAAGTGCCCGACTTCGGTCTGTGGTTGCCTAAGGCCAGCGGCCAATTGCAGGCGCAAATTAATGTCACAGGGGATGAGAAGCACCCTCAAGTTGAACTCACCGCCCAACTCGCTGAACTGTTTTATCAAAACATTAAACTGCGGGAATCCAACTTAAAGGCCTATTACAAGCCGCTAGATCAACATGAATTTGCTATCTCGCTGAAATCGAGAGCCTTACAGATTGCGGATCAGAATGTAGATACAGTGACACTCGGGGCGAAAGGCACGATTGACGCTCAAAAGCTGACCCTGAATGCCACGGGCGATCTTGGCCTCGATACCACAGTGAGTAGCCAATACGATGTGAAAAAATCGCGACTACGGCTCGATGTCGAACGTCTAAATCTCAATACCCCCGTTGGCCTATGGCAGCTCGATAACGCCATTAATCTCGCTTGGGATCAAAACAAAAATCAGGGCAGCATCACGCCGTTTTGCCTCATGAACCCGAACAGCCGCATCTGCCTAAACAGCGAGACGACAATCGGCAAAAAAGGCAGCGCGCAGGTGAGCTATTCGGGTAATCCGGGGCAATTACTCGTACCGATATTGCCAACGAATATGCGATGGGATGGCCCCGCCTCGCTGTTAGCTAATTTTGCTTGGGCTGCGGGTCGTAAACCCACAGCCGATGTGGACTTTGATTTTGCCCCCGGCAGTATCATGCTCAAGCGGGATAAGAATCGTGAAGTCACCATTAATTACCAACATCTGTCATTGCTGGCGACCTTAGATGCTAAACGGCTTGCAACAGTATTAAATTTTGAATCTGAAGGCGTGGCCAGTTGGCAGAGTGAGATCAACGTTAATGTCACCCCAGACCGCACGCTCTCAGGTTTTGCCAATATCAAGCAAATCAACTTACAACCACTGGGAGAATTTTTCCCGCAGCTAAATACGGTACAAGGCTTGCTGACCAGTCAGCTTAACTTTGCGGGCAGTCTAGAGGCGCCAGAAGTATCGGGAAGCATGGCCTTAACGGAGGGCTCCTTAGCCCTGACGGCAAACCCGACGCTAATCGACAAAATTGATATGTCAATGTCGTTCGCGGGTCAACAAGCCGAGCTCAAGGGTCGTTGGATGATGGGCAATGGCTTGGGTCGAGTGACTGGCCAGCTGCAATGGCCACAAGGTCAATTTAGCGGTGAATTAGCCCTTGAAGGTGACAAACTCGCCGTGATCCAACCGCCACTGGCTATCCTTGATGTTTCACCCGACATCAATTTAACCTTCAACAGTAAACAATTAACGGTGAAGGGCAAAATAGCCGTTCCTTCTGGCAACATTAAAATTGTGCCATTAGCGGAAGGTGGTATCGCCACATCTGATGACGTGGTATTTGACGACTCCATTGCCGCCACGCAACCTAAAACCAGCCCCTATGCAATCGTGGCCGATCTGAATATCAGTGTGGGCAACGAACTCAGGATTGATGGTATGGGCCTCACTGGTAGGCTCCAAGGAACCTTAAAACTGCAACAGCAAGCGTTCCGTCCGCCTTTGCTCTTCGGTAATATTAGAGTTAATCAGGGTAGTTACCGGTTTATGGGTCAAACCCTGAGGATCCGTACTGGTGAAGTGCAGTTTGTGGGGCCAACGTCAGTGCCTAACCTGAATATTGAGGCAATACGCGAGATTAAGAGTGAAGACTTAGTCGCGGGTGTACGCGTCACTGGCACTCCCGCCCGCCCTGTGGTGACCCTGTTCTCTAATCCCGCCAAAGAGCAGGCCGAGATCTTGTCTTACATTATCAAAGGCAGTGGTTTTAACAGTGCCAACAATGAGCAAAATAACTCATTGATGATGGGCGCAGCCTTAGGTTTAAGCTCGCAGGTGGGCGGCGGCGCCATTAACAACATAGGGAATACCGCGACCGGATTGATTGAAGAGTTTGGTTTCTCTAACGTACAACTCGACACCAACGATGAGGGCCGTGTGGCGATCAGTGGCTTTATCGGCGAGAACTTGATGGTGAAATACGGGGTGGGCGTGTTTAACCCTGGCTATGAGATGACAGTCAGATATTACCTGCTCTCGCAGCTTTATCTTGAAACAGTCTCAGGTACCTTAGGCCAATCCCTTGATATCTATTACAACTTCAATATCAAGTAGCAAAGTCAGACTCAGACTCAAATTCAGGTGGAGTGTCGATACACTCTGCCTGTCTATGATAAGTATTACGCCGCAATAAAATGAGTCACGCCGATCCATCAGATGAAAATCTGTCGCGTGAAAATCAGCCACAAAAAAAGCGCCCTTAGGCGCTTTTTTGCTTCAGCTACGACAATTAAGCGTAAACGAAGTCAACATGTTCAATAAGTGGTTTGAACACGTGGCGTTGCATAGCTTGTGCACGTACACCCACTTCTTTGCCATCAACAACGATAGTCAAAGTTGAAGTGTAGAAATCAGCGTTAGCTTGAATGTTGATGATATCTTTGTGATCAAAAACAATAGAAACTGGCTCTTTGCCTTGGCCATAAATAACAGCAGGTACTTTACCAGCATGGCGTAGGCGGCGGCTCGAACCTTTCCCTATTTCAGTGCGGGTTTGTGCTTGGATAGTGTAAGACATGTGTTTCTCACTTAAATTTAGAGTAAAAAGTTGCCGGCATTTTCGACCAATGACGGCTCATATAAAGCGCGCGAATACTAACATAGATACCCAAGGCGCACAAGAATCCCGCAACCCATCAATTTGTCCGCCGCTGCGTTAGTAAAACAGGTAGCAATTTATCAAATTGAAGAACTTGTATCTTGGCTGTTACCGCTGGGAAAAGGCTTTGATCTCAAACAAAAAACACGCGATCTAGATCACACTGGGAAATTGAGAAGCCTGATAAGCTCGGGCAAATTTCGATAACTGCTGTGTCAAAAAATGCGTCATGCGCTATACCAGTTACAACAAGAAAACAGACTTTCATGCCAACTGGCCCGTGAACTCGTCTCACTTATCGAAACCGTTCCTTACCAGCAAAATACCCTCGAATTAAAATTTTTAGAATTGCTTGCCTGTACCCAACAGAAAAACCGCAGCTTGATTTTACTCATGCAAGTCATTGAGTCGGTCGACATTGAGTTACAAAGGCAAAGGCAGTATCAATTCTCACAACATTTGAGTTTATTGATCTGTGATTGGCAACAGCATAGAGAAATGAACAAGCTCAACCAGCAATTTATCCCGCTGCTGAGGCATTACCTGACAGAATCTCAAGCCCTAGAGCAAGGATTCTATCAGCGAGTTCAGCAACAAATTATTCACGCTACCAGTGTCGTACCGGCCCACAATCGACATGCACAAAGCCAGAGTTAGGATAATAGCCCACTCCACCCAGTTTTAGAGATAAAGCCGCTTCTCTGAGGGTTTTAAGCTTAATGCTTGGGATCGCGATATCCATTGCCATGCCGCGCATGTGATAACTCTTTTTTGCGACGCCGCCACTGTTGCTCGCAAGCATGGCATTGGTTTTGGGTGAACGGTAACCAGAAATCACATGGATTTCATCGTCGACATTCAAAGTCGTTTTAAGGGAATAGAGCAAATCGAATAAACGTTTATCCATGGGCGCCGCCACATTCTGACGATGGTCCCGCAGTAAATGATTAAAATCGTTTAATACCTTGCTTTGATAATGACCATCAACCCAGTAACTGCCGTCATCGCGCTCACCGGTATGGCGATTAAACAGACTTAACTCGCGGATCCCTTTGGTTGAACGACTGGCTGCTGCTTTTGAGGGAATAAGAGAACATAATGCCACACCACTCAGGCCTAACAATAACTGCCTACGGGCAGGACATATCAAAGTCACATGATCACCTTTTGTATGCTTTTTGGTCACTAATCAAGCAAATTATACTGAATAAGCCCTAAGATCAAGTTTTGCCCACCCCATTCTGCCCACGATTTTAAAATGCCCTACGAGTTCAATTTGTTATCTTACTCAGCTTTATGGTGCCAAAATCTTAATTGAGATCTAAAACCGTGGCAGGCACGGCATTCGTCAACTCAGCTTCTAAATGGTAAATGTCGCTACGGTATTGCTCTTGCCCACTGTCATCCAGCCATGCAGTCCAATACACCAGATGCACAGGCAGCTTTTGAGAAAGTGAAAACCACTGTGGCTCCGTTACATCTGGGGCTAATTTGTCCCATAAACGCTTATCTTTAACTAAATGTTCTTTAAACCACTGGGCTAATTCAGTGACTTTTTCAATCCGAATACAGCCTGATGATAATGCCCTATCGTCCTTATTAAAGAGACTTGGCTCAGAAGTGCCATGTAAATAGATACTGAAACTGTTATCAAAGTGAAACTTATATTTGCCTAATGCATTCTTCGCCCCTGGGCGTTGCACTAGCTGATAGGGAAACGAAGTGCTGGCTAAGTCCTGCCATTCTTCTGGCATGTGTTGCACCCGTTGGCCGTTATAGTCGTACACATCAAATTGGCGTTCATTAAGATAATGACCATTTCGCCGAATCTGCGGCAGGATATCTCGGCGTAGAATGCTGCTCGGCACTCGCCAACTGGGATTGAGGACCACGCTGGAAATCTGGCTATCCAGCAGCGGGGTTTGCCGAGAAGATTTGCCCACAATCACTTTGGAATTGAGCACTGTGGTGCCATTATCGACTAAGAACATCTCAAAGGCGGGCACGTTAATCAGCAAGTAGCTTGGCTCCAACTTACGTTCAAACACTCGTTGCCGAATAGTATTTTTAGCCAATAAGACTGCCCTCGCCTTTGGCGATTGATTCAGCCAATACAAGGTCTGCTTACCAATCACCCCGTCCTGTTTTAACCCATGCCTTTGTTGGAAACGCTTAACACCAACCACCAATTCTTCGCTATAGACAAAGTTAGTCATTGGCTCAATGGCTAAGTCACCCAAGCGCCACAAACGTTTAGCTATGGTATCAAGGAGTGGATGACTCATTCCGACCGTTAACTTTTCATCCAGCACTAAGGTTTCCCAAGGTTCAGTGGCATCCAATTGCACTAAATGGGTGACTTGTTTTAGCACCCTTTGATATTGGGCATCCGTTGGAATAACGGTTGATACTGTGTCTACAGGTGCGCCGTTATTACACTGCGCAAAGGTCTTGATATAACGCCAGTAGCCCGCCACATCAGCTTGAACCCGCGCCACATCGGCCGCCGATAAGGTATTTTGTGATAGTGTTAATTCGCGATAATACAGACCAAAAATAGGATTAACGCCCGCAAGATCCATCAGCAACACCTGCGGCACTAATGCCGTAAGTGGCAAGACTGCATCGGGCTCATCGACTTTACTCTCAGTGCTTGGTTGCACACTGTTTAGCTGCAGCATGTCTTGCTGTGCCCCAATGCTGGGATTCGATGAAATGGCTTGAGTATCATCGGTAGCCATTGCCACTGACGTGATAGGAAAACAGACAATAACGCTCAGCACTAACAGTCCCAAACAGCGACTCATGGGCATACGTTTAATTTGCGATGCGCGTACAAACGGTGAGAAATACTGGATGATCTTGTGCAATACCATAAATACTCCCTTCGCTATTTAAGGTCACTTGAAAGCCAGCGATCATGTCAGTCAATAATACTGTAATACCAATCGTATTAAATATCTGTTCATTCAGCGGGAGTTCAACGCGCTTTAGACAAGGCGAAGGCTTAAAGGCATAGTGGTGCTCTGTCGAAAGCCTTAAACGCAGTATAAAGCGCGTTGCGATACCGTTAACATCAGCCGCCCTTCGGGAGTCTCACAGGCATCCCACTCCGGTGTTGCATTGACTTAAAAGGGAATAACCATTTCTGCATCAATGCGCCTTGGATTGAGATGCCTGTGAGGCTCTGAACTGATTAGATATTTAATGTGATTGGTATCATACGACTATTTCATGGGGTTCAGTTAATTACTAGGGGCAAACTGCAGATTATGAAAAGAAAAATGCCACTGAGGTCGTCAGTGGCATTTTCATTACTACCAAACCCATTTACGAGCAAACGCTGCGCTAGTGTTGGTTCGCTGTGCGTTAGATATTCGTTAGCAAAAAGACACCAGATCTTCTTCAACAAACTGCTCTGGTAATTTCTGCAGGCTACGTAACATCAAAGGATTCGCTAACACCATCGCCATTTCTTGGCGATTCAGTACTGCTAATGCACTCTGTTGGCAGCGAGCTTCATGCACTTTCACATGCACTATGGCTTCCATCGCTTCAATCGGAGTCCCCGCAGCGCGCAATGGCTGTTTATCCACCATAGCCAAATGCAGTTCCATCAACGCAGGATCTTTAAGTACCTGTGCCAATGTCCAAGGCTCAGCGATGTGTTTTTGGTAAGCGGCACGGGCTTCATGTGCTTGCAGGCAAATCTGCGCAGGATTTCGCTCTTCAGGCGTAGCAAGAATACCCGCACGTTTAAACACTTCGCCGATTTTGACAGAACCCGTCCATGCTGAAATAGGCACTGCAATCCACAGGCCAATCAAGGCAGGACTCATCCAAGCTAACAAGGTCAGAGAATCCAAAATAGCTGCATAACCTAACATCACACCTGCCAGCATATGCCAACGGTGACGATAGATTAACGTCATCCAAGGCATACTGCCGTCATCACGACGTTGCGGCGACCAACCACTGTCGCGGCCCATCAGAATTGACATCACCGCACCGCAATGGATGAACATCATGATAGGTGCGATCAGCGCTGAGAGTATGACCTCAAAGATCACACTGAATGTCGCTTTAATCCGGCCGCCAACACTGCGAGCAAACTCGCCGTCTTTAAGCAGCAACAAGACACCAAATACTTTAGGGCCAAATAAAACACCCATAGTAATGTAGAACAATCTCAATGCCCTATCCGAGTCCATGATGGGCCAAGTGGGGAACAGTGAAAATTGATCGGTGAAATATTCAGGTCGAATAAAGTGTGCCTGCAGGGCCAACATCAAACCGGTCAAAATCAACATCAACCAGAAAGGTGATGATAAGTAGGCCATGATACCCGTCAGTAAATGCAAACGGCTCACCCAGTGCAGACCTTTGGTCGGCAAAATACGTGAATGCTGCAAGTTACCTTGGCACCAGCGGCGATCACGCACGGCTAAGTCGATAATTGACGGTGGACATTCTTCGTATGAACCGGGTAAGTCATAGGCAATAACCACACTCCAGCCGGCACGGCGAATCAACGCCGCTTCAACAAAGTCATGGCTCATTATATGGCCACCAAAAGGCGGCTTACCCTTAAGGTTGGGTAATCCGGCCGCGGTCATAAAGGCTTCGGTACGGATAATGGCGTTATGGCCCCAGAAGTTACCTTCTTTTTGTACCCACCAGCCTAAACCGGTACCTATTACGGGGCCATAAATGCGCGCCGCAAATTGCTGTAAACGCGCCATTAAAGTGGTGCCGTTGATCAGCGACGGAATCGTTTGGATTAAGCCCGCATCAGGGTCGGCCTGCATACGCTGGGCCAAACCTGTGATGGTTGATGACTCCATTAAGCTGTCGGCATCAAGCACTAACAAGTGATCATAACGCGAACCCCAACGGCGGCAGAAATCCGCCACGTTACCCGCTTTACGGGCGACGTTTTTACGACGACGACGGTAATACACCCGCGAATGCTTATGGGTTTCTTGACGTAACACCAAAAACGCCTGCTCTTCGAGCAAGGCGATATCGGGATCGGTGGTATCACTTAAGATAAACCAATCAAAAGCATGACCATGACCCGTTTGCGACAAGGTTTCTGCCATCACTGAGACCGCCGAGAATACCCTGTCTGGGGATTCGTTATAGGTCGGCATTAAGATCGCAGTGCGCGTATGCAGCTCAGTCACTTGCAGATCTTTTGCCCGCGGTTTGCGCAGCAAAATTAAAAAACCCGCAATACCACTACAGAACGCTAAGGCGATCCAACAAAAGTTAACCGCAAATAACGCCAACACGAGATATTCCAGTGGCGTAATTCCGCCAATACTAAATACCGCGCCCATTTCATAAATAGCGAATAAAGACAGTAATAAAGCACCGCCAACCACTAAGAAGCGGCGCGAAGCACGCGAACGAACTCCATTCGCCACTGTGCTACGGCGAGGGAATCCCTCTGGCATCTTACTTAAATTTTGGGGTTCCATAGCGCCAGGCCGTTCATTTGGCATAGCACTACCACCCACGAGGACTTCCGTCTCGAGTACCGAGTTTTCGGATACAGTCATATCATGTTGCTCCGTCATGAACCTTACAGCGTCCAGCGATAGAGCCAGGTTTCAACCTGACGAGGAGTTGGGAACTTGAGTTCAGCGCGCAGTTCGATAAGTTCTTTATCTTCTGGCTCTAATTCAAAAGCTAAGCGATAGCCATTTTTGGCTGCATTACGGGCAATCACCACATTGGTGACCACACCACCAGACGCTTCTACTTTAGCAACTGGCATTTCATCTGTCATCGGACCTTCAATTTGATAGTCGACCACAAATAAACGTCTTGGTGTTGCTTTAGCAATATCGGCACGGCCACTGGCAGAGCGAGACACATGTACAGCACCGACTTTAGCCGCGGGTTCATCACCCCAGCTCATGCGATAGGCAAAATGGAACTCACTGCCCGCAGGAATAGGCTGACGAGGTTTCCAGTAGCTAACGATGTTGTCATGAATTTCAGACTCAGTCGGAATCTCAGTCAACACCACAGAACCTTGGCCCCAGTTGCCCACAGGCTCAATCCAGAGACTTGGGCGACGTTCATAATGTGCTTCTAAATCTTGGTAAGACGCATAATCACGCTCACGTTGGATCAAACCAAAACCCTGTGGCGAGTTGTCAGAAAACGCACTGACTTGTAATTGACGTGGGTTAGCCAATGGGCGCCATAAATGCTCACCACGGCCGTTTAACATCAATAAACCGTCAGAATCATGCACTTCAGGTCTAAAGTCATCGGTATCATGACGACCATTGAGTGAATGCAGGAACATGCTCGTGCTGGGTGCTAAACCGACTTTGCTCAGCTCAACCCTTGGAAACAGCGTCGCTTCAACATCAATTAAAGTGTTATCACCAGGACGGACAGAGAAAGTATAAGCACCCGCCACACTTGGGCTATCTAGCAAGGCATGCACAACAATCAAGTTGCTGTCATTGTATGGACGTTCAACCCAGAAGGCGCGAAATATTGGGAATTCTTCCCCTTCGGCATCGGCGGTTTTTAACGCTAAACCACGTGAAGATAAACCATAGGCGTTACCTTTACCTAAAGCGCGGAAATAACTCGCACCTTGGAACACCATAAGTTCGTCAAACACACCGTTAGTATTCAGTTGGTTATGGATGCGAAAACCTGAGTATCCAATGTCGTCATTGGGTAACGCTTGGGTAATCACTTCACCCGCGGTGAAATACTTAGGCTCGTAGGCTAAGTGCGTTGCGTTCTGGCCTTCCACAATCGCAATCTCGATCAGATCTTGGAAATAGAAGCCACGGTGGAACATTTGCATTTGAAAAGGCACGCCCTGATCACGCCAAATAGACGCAGTCGGGTTAAAACGAATGTCACGGTATTCATCGTATGACAATTTAGCCAGGCCGGCCGGTAACGGGTCTTTAAGGGCCACATACGGTTTCGCTGCCAAACGTTTTGCAATCTTCACCACAGTATCGCTATCGAAAGCGCCTGTTTTAGTGAATCTCACTTGATTTTTTGTAGCGGGCTGAGAAATCACTTTCGGCGGAGTTACCACAGGAACTGTCTCGGCGGGTTTTGTCTCTTCAGCGTACGCGACACCAGACAGGGCGACAACAGCGCCTAGCGTCAGTGAACAAATGAGTGACGAATAAGGTTTGGACGATGGGCAACGCAACAAGCTAACCATAGATAGGTAACCTAAAAAATAAACTAAGAAATCAATGTTTTTTATGTATACAGTGAATTTTTTTCACCCTCGCTTTGGGACGAAAAAAAACAGTTGCTTACATATCGCGAAAGATATCAGAAGGAGAAAAAAACTCATAAATAAAGATGCAGTTAACCCCTTCTACACAATACTATTTGAGAATAAGTTTATACCTAAAAGGAATATAAAAATAACATTATCATGCATATTTCTGCTTTCACAGTTACAAAAGCAGGTTAAGTGATCCAAATGCTACATTTTTGAAAGTAAAATGAGACTTTTTAAAGTCTCAACTTAGTGTGGATGATCTTAGATGAAAAAACACAATTAGCGAACCAATCTGTTGGTAAACTTAGGGATTTTTTTTAAAATAGCAGACAAACGCACAATTACACTCACCCAAATGTATCAAAACCACTGAGGTGATGTCACTTAAACTGCGGATCTATTTTAAGATGTTAACTTCTGAACTATTGCGGCAAAAAAAGAGTCACAGATAATCCGCCCTGCTCCCTAGGCGCTATCACTAAACGGCCTTGGTGCAATTCAATGATGTGATGGCAGATAGACAAACCTAAACCCGCACCTATGCCTTCATTTTCATTCACACGATAAAAACGCTCTGTGGCATTAGCAATCTGCTCTTCTGTCATGCCTTGGCCACGATCCGCAATACAGATACTAATCTCATCACCCAGTGAATGGGCCGACACTGAGATTTCTGATTCCTGCGGGCTGTATTTGCAGGCATTTTCGATAATATTTTTTAGCACCAGCAGCAGATAGAACCGATCGCAAGTCACGGTCAGCTGGGGCGCGATATCGATATTCCATTCATAATCGGTGATTTGTGGCATCAGTTGATTAAGCGCATCTTCAACCATGGGCAAGATAGCGTGGGATGACACATTGAGCTCATTTATCGAATCCACCCTCGCTAACACGAGTAACTGTTCAACGGTATGACTCATGTGAACCACGCCGGCATCAATCGCAGCTAGATGAAATTTCTGCTGTGGATCATCGTCAATCAGGCTCTCTAAACCGTGTTGATGTAATTTAATCACAGATAATGGTGTTTTCAGTTCATGGGCGGCATCGGCGCTAAAACGGCGCTCACGGGCAATGAATCTAGCTATGCTATTGATATATAAGTTTAATGCGCGTCGAACGGGTACGAGTTCTTTCGGTAGTGACATAGTCAGCGGCGTGAGATCGTTCGGCGCCCGCCCAATCAGCTCCCTTTCGAAGGTTTTTAACGGCCGGAACAAT
The DNA here is from genome assembly GCF_020447145.1 of Shewanella sp. SR1. Taxonomy (NCBI): domain Bacteria; kingdom Pseudomonadati; phylum Pseudomonadota; class Gammaproteobacteria; order Alteromonadales; family Shewanellaceae; genus Shewanella; species Shewanella sp. SR1. Next base: position 89,815 of record NZ_JAJAEF010000007.1, read on the forward strand.
AGATAAAACAATAGGCTAACGATAAGTAGTGTCAAAGGCACCACAATCAAGGGCACGATAACCGCGTTGTGCATGATTTGTGATACGAGCTCTTGGCGCACTTCATCCTGCTGAGCGGTGACAATCCAAACATGATTTTTAACCGAGAAAAAACTGAACACATGCCAGAGTTCACCTTCAAACACTTTCTTGTGATAACCCTGCACGAATCGGGTGATAGGCTGATGGCCAATATTGTCCGACAGCACTAAGGCTTCGCCCGCCTCACTCCAAATTTGAAACGCCAATTTATGCTCATAGGCGAGTTTCAGGGCATCGGCTTTTTCGGCAAAGGAACTGATCTGGCTATCGGGAACGTGGAGCACTTGCGGTCTCGCGGTACTCTGGGGCGTCGCACCTGGCTCAGTGTGATAAAACAGCTCCAGCATTTTCGCGGTTTGCAGCATTTGCGCATCGAAGAGTTCTTCAATTTGATGCTTAGAATCCCGAGTACTCAACCAGCTAGAGACAGCAACGGACACTGAAATACCTGACAAAATCAATAATGTCAGTACCAAACGCAGTGAATACACATCCAACCCCTTTAATCGAATCACTTCAGTTTCCTAACGTTTACCCTCAGCGAATGACTGAGGTATCAATACCCACAAACGTGAGTATTGTCACTTAATTCAGTGAATTAGTTTATTTCAATCAAGGTATAGCCAATTCCACGCACGGTTTTAATCAGCTCATTGGCGAGCTTTTTACGCAAATGATGAATGTGTACTTCAATCGAGTTGCTGCCGACTTCATCCCAGCCATAGGTTAACTGTTCCAGTTGGCTGCGCGTCAATACGCGCCCTGCTGATTGTGCGAGTTCAAGCAATAATTGGAATTCACGCCGCGAAAGCAGCACATTTTGATCGCGAAAGGTCACTTCGCGGGTATTTAAATCAATACACAAAGCACCAATAATCAAACTGTTGTGATCGAGTCCGTACTGGCGTCTGACAATGGCGCGAATACGCGCGGCGAGCTCTCGCACATCGAAGGGTTTACCGAGATAATCATCGGCGCCCATGTCTAAGCATTCGAGCTTAGTGTCAAAATCAGTATTGGCGGTCAGGACTATTGTAGGAATTGACACTCCCTGCTGACGCCAAGCTTTAAGTAACTCTTTACCGTTACCGTCGGGTAAACCCAGATCGAGCACTATGGCACTGAAGCTTTCATTTTTAACACCCTGTAATGCTTGCTGATAACTATTAAGGTGATCAACCTGCATGCCCAGCTTTGCCAAACTTAAGCAAATCCCTTGGGCTAATAACTCATTGTCTTCAACTAACATAATACGCATTCAATGTCCTTAACAGAGCCTTTTAAAAGAACCCTTAACGGAAAATACTAAACTTAACATCTTGTTGCTGTAAAAATGCTTCCGCATCCTGGCCCTGTAGCATGGCCATAGTCGCCAGCATTCCCGCGGTCACGCAATTTGGCCCTAACACAGTCACGGAGCGCGGCGCTTGGACGACGGGATAGCCAGTACGCGGATCGACAATATGGCCGTAACGCTTTCCATCGACTTCAAAAAATCGCCGTGTATCGCCGCTGGTCGCTAATGCGCCCTGGCTAATAGCCAGTACACTGGCCGCGTGATCGAGATGGCGAGGATCTTCAATGCCCACCTGCCATGGGTTCACTTTGGACACAGGACAGGCGATATCGCCGCCAAAATTCACTAACACTGGAATATCTGGATAACATTCAGCCAACTCATAGGCGACTCTATCGACTGCATATTCCTTAGCAATGCCGCCAAAATCCAATTTCATTCCCGATGGCATCTCAATATGGCGCGAATCAAACTCGATACGCTCAAAACCCACTAAGGCTTTCGCGGCAAGTATGTGGGCATGTTCGGGCAATTGGGCTTTGGGATCAAAGCGCCACAGCTCCATTAACGGCCCTGCAGAGATATCAAATAATCCATCACTAAGCTGAAAACATTGTTTGGCAAAAGCCAATAACTGCCAGGTTTCTTCATCAATAAGCTGCTTATGACCATAGGCATGGTTTAATTGCCACAGACAATTCTGCGCAATAAAGCGACTGTACTTATGTTCAATACGCAGCGCCTCAGTGACGGCCATATCCAACATATCGTCGGCAATATCGAGTTGATCGCATGCGATGAGTATTTCACAAGGACTCGCCATGGCCCTAAATTCGCCCACATAACCCCAATCACGGCGTTGCAGCGAATAAAGTGCGGTTTTTAGGGATGATGTCGACATCATAAATCACCTCTTTACATGGCACCCCACTGGCATTCAGCTTAAATAAGCTCAGGGGTAAATTGAGTATGGGTAGCTAAGCTACCCATACAGTTTAACGCCTTGCTATCTGAGTCAGTAGCATTATTTCGTATTAAAAAGAATAACTAAACTGTGCTGTTATTGCCTTTTGCGTCGGGAACAGATCAAAGTTTTGCAGCTCTCCTGGGATCGTAGTGCCGTTATTTTTCGGATCCTGTTGGTAATACTCTAAGCGATACGACATCTCATGACCGCCCGATAATCGATGACCAAATTTAATCCCTATCGTATAAGCCGACATATCACCGATACGATAATCGGCACTGGCAAACTCGGGCAGTGGCGCATCTGCCATCAAGAAAGGTTGATAGAAGTTAGCCGCCGTTTGTTGGTAATAACGTAGATGCAATTGACCGTAAAAATTGCCCGTAAAGTAATAACGGTAATGGGTTTCTAAGGTGTGCGATGTGAGATCCCAATCATCAGTATTATAACGATAGGAAAAATCCACTACGCCCGCATCCAACGCGCCTTTAGTCATCACGTAAAAGCTATGCTTCAAGCGAGCATCGGGGCGGCTTTCATACAAGAGATCCTGAGTGATGCCATTATTATCCACCACACTGAGCACTTTGTAGGGATCGGTTAAATAGCCATTGACACTCGATAAGCCGTAATTGGCCTGCAACAACCAGCGCTGACTGAGCACTTGGGTGATGCCTAACATCATATCGGCCGTTTGCTTATTATCACTGCCACTTTGACGAGTCGCATCAAATGCGGTGCGGTAGGCGGCTTCACTGGCGAAGTTATCGCGAACCGCCATGGAGGATAAATCCACCGGACGTCCACCGACAGGATCGACCACATCGAAGCTGTAAGCTGTGCCTAAAAACAGTGTGGTGTTGTCTTTGTTAAAACCGCGCTCAATACTGGCATTGAGCCCCATTGACATATAATCGAATTCTTTTGAACCATAGACACCAGCGTTGACTTTCCAGTCAGGATTGAGCGCTTGAGCCCAATTAACGCTGCCTTGAACGCGGGTATCGTGGAACGTGTCATCGAGCGGTGTATCGCCCGCTGCCACACTGTATTGGCCATTGCCCGAAGGACGAGTAAAGGTTTGGCTGGTACTTTGAGCCACAGCGCCCGAAGCCGAGGCACCGGTTAAGCTATCGACCACCAGTTTGAGATCCAGCATGCTATCATCGCCAAAGGCTTTTTGTGCTGTACCTATGGCTTCAACGGCCTGTACTCTATCCTGCTCACCGTAATACATTAAAGCGGCATCGACCTTCCAGTCGTCAGCTTTTTTAGATAATTCAGTCGCGTGGCCACTTGTGGCAAACAATCCACAACTGGCTAAGGCTAACGCACCCGCAATCTGTTTCGATTGTCTTGCATTTATTTGATTCTTTTTTTGGGTCATAGCTGACAACACCTGTAGGTCACTTTCATCTATTCAATACCGCGGGATTTCGCCCCAGATTTTATTACATCTGCTCATCACATCTATTCGTTACATCTAAGGGCAACTAACACCAACGGATAGTTTAGTTACAGCCACATCCACCACCGGCAAAGGCACGACCGCCGCTACTGCCTTCTTTACTAAAATAAATATGGTCATCGAGCGCCAGATCGAGCTTTTCACTGTCGAGCGCCATATCAGCACGTGCCAACTGGCCTTTCTCCCACGGCTGCACCCCTAAATTTGAACAACCACTCAAACCTATAATGAGTGTGACTGCGACTAATGCGGGTTTAAGCATAAATTACTCCTTCAGTAAACTAACGAGCTCTTGCTCGTATTCAGCGGTTTTATCGGCATAAAAACCAACATGATGCTGCACTAACTGACCTTGGCGATTGAACATGAAACTGCTCGGCATACCCAGTAAATCGAAGCTGCGCGCGACATCACCTTCTGGATTGAAACGCACTGAAAAATTGGCGGGGACTTGTTTTAAGAATTCTTGGGCTAACTTGTTATCTGTATCTAGGTTGATTGCCACGACGGCCAAACCTTGATCTTGATACTTTTTTTGGATCTCATTCATCCACGGAAAGGATTTACGGCAAGGCCCACACCAAGAGGCCCAAAAATCGACATAGACGACTTTACCTTTAAACTCACTCAGGGAAACAGCTTGGTTTTGCGCGTTAAACACTTGATGATCCAACGACGGCGCGGCTTGTACGCCAGCGGCCATTAAACTAAGTAACAACAATATTTTCTTCATAGAATATTCCGCGTTAACGATTACCTTTGAATCTATTAACTGAATCTTAAGGTTTTCTTAAACAAGCTGATATAAGTCCAATTAAGCCGTATGCGCAGACTCCCCCACTTAAGGTCGGCATTTTCAACAGCGCAACCTTCAATAACATGAGCGCCGATTAAGTGACCGATTTCATCCAAAATGGCAAATATGAGACATTTTGTCCCATTAGAAAAAGTGAAATTAGATCTGCGTCATGTTAATTAAATGTCAAATTCAGTTCTATCACATCTCTTGAAAATTCTTGATATACATCAAGAATCTTTACACTCCAACGGCCTAAACTGACCCTGTCAATTATGTAAACCCTTACCAATTTACATTTAAATAACAAAAAGGTTGACCCATGGACACACATGCAGCCCTATATGAACAGGGAAAGGCGCGCTTAGATGCGTTACGCCAATTCGCTCCCCGTCAACAACAATCGCTGATTGAGAAAATGCAACAGCACGGCATTAGCCGCCGTGATTTTATGAAGTGGAGTGCCATGGTGACGAGTATGCTCGCATTACCGCTCCCCTTTAGTAACTTAGTAGCCGAAGCTGCCGAATTAGCCGACCGTGTACCCTTAATCTGGTTACACATGGCCGAATGTACTGGCTGCTCAGAATCCTTAATTCGTACTGATACCCCCAATCTAGATTCGCTGATTTTTGATCATATCTCCTTGGAATATCACGAAACCTTAATGGCTGCTGCAGGTTGGCAAGCCGAAGAAAACCTCGAAAATGCACTCGAAACCTACAAGGGCCGCTATTTACTGGCCGTTGAAGGGGCGATTCCAACCGCCAATAACGGCAGTTTCCTCACTGTAGGCTGTAAAGGCCACACAGGGTTAGAAATCATCAAACATGCTGCAGAAGGCGCCGCCGCGATTATCTCTGTCGGCACTTGTGCGGCATTTGGTGGCGTGCAAGCCGCCTATCCAAACCCAACGGGGGCGAAAGGCGTGCACGAAGTGGTCAGTAAACCCGTCATTAACTTAGGCGGTTGCCCACCGAGCGAAAAGAACATAGTCGGCACTTTGATGTACTTCATCATGTTCGGCAAATTACCTGCACTGGATATGTTTAACAGACCTAAATGGGCTTACGGCGCACGGGTACACGATAACTGTGAACGTCGCGGCCGCTTTGATGCCGGTGAATTCGTTGAAGAATTTGGCGATCACGGCGCGAAAGAAGGCTACTGCCTGTATAAAGTCGGTTGTAAAGGTCCTTACACCTACAACAACTGCCCTACCGAGCGCTTTAACCATCACACCAGCTGGCCAGTACTTGCTGGACACGGTTGTATGGGCTGCTCAGAACCTAACTTCTGGGATGACATGGCCGACTTTGAAAAACCCCTTGGCCGTCAACTCCTCCATGGATTGGATGCGACCGCAGATACTATTGGTGCGGTGATTTTAGGCGCGACTGTGGTGGGCATTGGAGCCCATGCCGTTGCCAGTATTTTTGCCAAACCGCTGGAGGAATAACCCATGAGCAAGCGCGTTGTTATCGACCCTATCACACGTATCGAGGGTCACTTACGTATCGAAGTTGAAGTTGATGAAAATAACGTCATCAGCAAGGCTTGGTCATCCTCCACACTCTGGCGCGGTATTGAAGTCATTCTCAAGGGCCGTACACCTATGGATGTTGGCCTTATTGTGCAACGTATCTGCGGTGTCTGTACCTATTCCCACTACCGCTGCGGCACTGAAGCGGTTGAGAACGCTCTGGGAATTCAAATTCCGTTGAACGCGAGATACTTACGTTCATTGATGCAAACCTCTTTATACATGCATGACCATATTGTGCATTTCTATCATCTACACGGTCTTGATTGGGTGGATGTGGTGTCTGCACTGAACGCCGATCCGGCCAAAGCTGCACAAGTTGCGCTGCAATACACAGACAAACCCATAGCCGCGGGTGAAGGCGATTTAAGAGCCGTGCAAGAAAGAGTCAAAGGCTTTGTCGAAACCGGTAAATTAGGCCCCTTTGCCAACGCTTATTGGGGCAATGGCACCTATAAATTTACTCCAGAGCAGAACCTTATCGCGCTATCTCACTACCTTAAAGCGCTTGAAGTACAACGTGTTGCGGCGGAAATGCTGGCCATCTTTGGCGGTAAATCTCCACATCCACAATCCGTTGTTGTCGGTGGTGTGACGTCGGTGCGTGACATGTTAAGCCCTGCTCGCCTGCAGGAATGGAAGCAAAAACATGCGACCGTGACTGACTTTATCCTGCGTGCTTATCAAGCGGATATCGTGATGGCGGCCGAAGCCTTTGGTACTGAGCCAAGCGTCCTTAGCGGCGTGAATGTGAAAAACTTCATGGCGACCGATGACTTTGTGTTAGCCAATGGCGAATACATGTTCAATCAAGGCGTGATCATGAATGGCGACCTTGCCGGTGTCAGCGATGTAAACCCAGATCTGATTGCTGAAGACGTTAGCCATGCTTGGTATAGCGCCGATGCGCCGCAGCATCCCTATGACGGTACTACCATCCCCAATTATACCGGTTTTGTTGAACGCGATACCGTCTACGGCAAGCTGCCAACACTGGATGGCGATGGCAAATACTCTTGGGTGAAATCCCCCCGTTATCAAGGTGAACCCGTCGAAGTGGGCCCATTAGCCTGCCTATTGGTGAGCTATGCCCGTGGTAACAAAGTGGTTGTGGATTCAGTCAATGCCTTGCTCGCTCGCACTGGCTTACCCGTTGCCGCCCTATTTACCACTTTAGGTCGCACCGCAGCCCGTATGTTACAGACAGTTATCGTCGCCCAAGAAGGATTAAAAACCTTCGATGCGCTGCTGACGAATATCCAGTCTGATGAATCAACTTATGTGAAACCCAATATCGACCCGAGCAAAGAGTACATAGGTCACGCCATGATTGAGGCGCCACGCGGCATGTTAAGCCATTGGATCCGCATCAAAAATGGAGTGATAGAGAACTATCAAGCCGTAGTACCGACGACCTGGAACGCAGGACCTGTGGATGCCAACGGTAAAATGGGTCCCTATGAAGCCTCTTTAATTGGCTTGAAACTGGAAGATCCTACTAAACCCCTTGAGGTGATACGTATTATTCACTCATTTGACCCTTGCATGGCGTGTTCTGTACACGTGATGGATTTTAAAGGTCAGGCATTGAGCGAGTTCCGTGTCAGTCCCAATGGTCAATAATCGAGGGAGGGAACGCAAAATGAACCATTCTGCAACCCGCATTCGGACACTGGTTTTTAGTCCGGCAATACGGATTTTCCACTGGCTCAGGGCACTATCAATTTTAGTGCTAGTGATCACCGGATTCTATATTGCTTGGCCGTTTCTTGTGGCGCCTGAAAGTACGGATGTGCTCGTACAAGGCTGGATCCGCTTCGCGCATCTGATCTGCGGTTTTGTATTGACCGCGATCACCTTAGTCCGCTTCTACCTGTATTTTTTCAGTCGAAGCGACATTGAGCGGCGCTCATTTCGCGATGTGATGAGTGTAAAAAGCTGGATCACTCAGCTGAAATCTTACTTATGGATGGGTCACTTACATAAAGCGGGTGTATATGGACCGCTGCAATTTGTGACTTATGTAGCAATCTCACTGGTCGCTCTCGTGATATGTATAACGGGTCTGGTGTTGTACGCCAATGTGTATCACCAAGGTTTAGGTGGGATGCTTTGGGGCAGCGCCGCTTGGATTACGGCACAAATGGGTGGGCTGGCACAAGTTAGGATTTTCCATCACTACCTCACTTGGGCATTTGTTATCTTTGTGGTTATCCACATCTATATGGCGGTTTGGTCAGGGATACGCTTCAAACATAACTCAGTTGACTCGATTGTCTCTGGCTATGACTACCCAAAGCCAGACTCACACCACTAGGAGTCCAATGAAGATATTGCTACTCGGTATTGGCAATGTCCTGTACGCCGATGAAGGCATCGGCGTACATTTTGTCAATTATATAGCTGATAATTATCAGTTTACCCATGAGTCTCACCAGCTAACGCTGCTCGATGGCGGCACCTTGGCTCAGGGACTTATCCCTATTATTTGCCAATACGATTATTTAATCGTGGTCGATACTGTCAATGCCAATGGCGTAGAAGCAGGCGAAGTCTACTTCTTCGATTTTGATAAGGCTCCGAAGGAAATCGACTGGCAAGGCAGCGCCCATGAAGTCGAAATGCTGCAAACCCTCAATATGATGGAAATGGTTGGCGACAGACCTAAGACCTTTGTGCTGGGCGTCACCCCAACCGTACTTGAACCTATGGTGCTGGGCTTGACCCCTAAAGTCGCCGCCGCAGTGCCGTTGATGGAATCAAGCTTGTTATCCCACTTAGCCTCCCTTGGGTTCACTGCGACGCGTATTGCCGATCACAGTATCGACTCGCTGATCCCTGACTCTTATAAACGCGGCGTTACTACTGGTGAAAGTATATAGAAAATGAAAAACATCAGATTTGATTTTACCTGTTCACGTCAGGTGCCTTTGTACGCGCATTTATGTAATCAATACCTAAATTACGATGCGCTGAACATCAGCATAGGCTGTGATGGCCAACAGGACTTTGGTCAGCACAGTTACTTTATAGAAGCCCAGGGCGAGCAAACTCAACTCGAGCAACTGGCCGATGCCATTGCCGCGGACTTTTTGATTTCCGCTTGGTTGATTGACTCCGGCATTAAGGTCATCGACGAGCCCCAAGGCGGCAAAACCTTACTGCCCTACTCACAGTCTGGATCAAGTCCTGCCATCGCGCCTTTTTGCCAGCAATGTTATCCGCTGATTGGCGATAATCAGTCGGCGAAGTTTGGCGCGCTAGATTTAGCCTGCCCTTGCTGCAAGGGCGAAACACAATTAACACCAGCGCAAAAAGCCTTAACCTTGTCAGATATAAAAGCCATGGCACAGGGGCTGCTGACACAAGGCCCACTGACATTAGCGGCCGCCGATGAACTGCAACTTAGTCTGACACCGTTTGCTCAGCCCTTAGGCGAGCGGCCACAACTGTTAATTTGTAATCCCAATACGCTAAACGCCCATTTCTGCCTGAACGATTCACAGGTGCTCGCGCTTTCGAGTATTGAAAAGCCGCTTATCTGCGCCAGACCCACGCAAGAGCACGACAAACTCAGTGCGCCGCTGTACGACATTTGTTTTGCCTACAGCCGAGTGATTTTAGTACTCGCCGAAGTGTTGCGGCAAAAAGGGATCGATTGGGTTTATATCCAAGGTAAGCATAATAGGCCGAAACTCGCGTGGGTCGATGGTGCTTGGGCGCAAATTGCCAGCAAAGATTTAGGCTCAACGCAGACTCAAACCAAGCACTTTATCGCTCCAGAACCCTTAAGGGAAAAAGTCAGTCTTCACGGTTATCAAGCCCAATGGCAAGCGGCGAAACGGTCACGTTCCCATCAAGGCGAACTGAATGTAGCGGTATTAGCTCAATCGAGTGAAGCGACTCATGCTGCTAACACCTTTGCCGCTAACGCAGAAGCAGCTCACACTGAAGTTGAACATGCTGGCACGCCACACGCTAGCGATACCGAAAATCATACCATCGCGGACGCAGCGTTATTCTGTGCCTTACTTAACGGTAAATTTACCAGCCACAGACAAGCAAAAAATGCCGCGGTCATTTACTTAAGCCATACCCACGCCAGTCAAATTGTCACCTGCGATAATAAGGGCGACACCGAACTCTTCTTTGCACTGCCCGAGCTGCCCGATAACGGTTACGAAATCTTCCATCAACTGGACAGCAGTCCACAAAAAGCCGTGGCACAGAAGTTTAAAAGCCTGTTCCCCGACGATTACCTAAAACTCCTGAGCCTAAAGCTTCACGGCAGACGGGACAACTTGCAAAGTCTGTGGGCCATTGCCGCCATTTTAATTGGCCTCAATCCCCAAGAAGAAACGCAAAGCCAAGAAAAACTCAGCGATACACTGATGGCCGCCGCCATGCGTTACCACGGTGCCAATGCCCCGCGTATCGATTATCCCCTGACCAAAGGTGAAGCCCACCGCAGCCTAAATTGGTGTAAAACCTTAGGCACAGTCTTGAGTTTTCGTATCGCAGGTAATGACGACCCGAGTCAACTCGCCTTTGCGATGCAAGACTCGCTGGCGGACTATCTTTCTAACTGGTTAGAACATATCGATTTAAATATCGGCGTGCACAATGTTGCCTTAGCGGGCAATGAATTAACGAATGAAACCCTGTGTAAACGCATCAGTTTACGCTTAGGAAAGAACTTCCCCTTAGTGATCAATCGTAGTCTAGATTTAGACGGCGATAACTTAGCCGTTGGCGCACTTTACGTTAAGCAGCGCCAACTGAATGCCCATGATTAGGAGGCCAAAAGTTAAGTCACAACGCATGCAGCCACATAGACATAATAGTCGCCACAAAAAGCACAGTGATCTGCAGATAAAGCGCAGGCTGGCATTGGAATACCTTGTCCACAAGGGCGCCGCGCTAAAGCGTTGTCAGCTGCAGATCACTGGCATAGTGCAAGGGGTGGGATTTCGCCCCTTTGTCTATCGTTATGCCCTTGAATTTCAACTAACAGGTACTGTGCTCAACAATGCCAAGGGCGTGACCATTGAGCTGCAAGGCACGGAAGAAAACCTCACGCAATTTATCACAACGCTCAATACCACCCCGCCGCCACTGGCACGTATCGACAATATAACCCAAACACTGCTGCCGATTTTGCTGAGAGAAACCGCATTTGAAATTATAAAAAGCGACAGCCATGAGGACGATGACCCAAGTTCACCGATAGGTGCGCAGGTGGCGGTATCTGCGGATAAAAGTACCTGCCAAGATTGCTTGAACGACATGCATAATCCTGATGATCGCCACTTTGGCTATGCTTTTACCAACTGCACAAATTGCGGCCCAAGATACACCATAATCAATGCCTTACCCTATGATCGCCACAATACCGCCATGGCCGATTTTGACATGTGCCCCGAGTGCGCCAAAGCATATCAAAACCCACTCGACCGCCGCTATCATGCTCAGCCAGTCAGTTGCCCAGTCTGCGGCCCCAAACTCAGTTTAAAAACACCGCAAGGGGAATACATCATTCCCAATACCTCAAATTTCAGCACACCTGAATTGAGTACGGACCTTGCGGTACTGACAGCGGCGGCTGACAGATTACACCAAGGGCAGATTCTGGCAATTAAGGGACTGGGCGGATTTCACTTAATCTGTGATGCCCGTAACGACAATGCCGTCAACACTCTTAGGCTGCGAAAACAGCGCCAAGCCAAGCCGCTAGCGGTGATGATGGCGGATATCCAGGTGGCGCAGCACTATGTCACAGGTTCGGATGCCGAGTGGCAAGTACTGAGTTCGCAGGAGCGGCCCATAGTGCTGATGAGCAGCCGAGCCGAACATGATCTCAGCTTAGCTGTCGCCCCCAATCTGAATAAACTCGGGGTATTTTTGCCCTACACACCACTGCATCATTTACTGTTAGGTCTCTTCAAAGGACCATTAGTTGCAACCAGCGCCAATGTGTCAGGTGAGCCTATCATCAGTGATTGTGATGAGCTTATTAGCCACTTAAGCCATGTGGTGGATGCAATAGTTGATCATAATCGGCCGATTATTAATGGCTGCGATGACAGTGTGGTGCAGGTGATTCAGCCCCACATGGATTCGCCTGCAGAGGTGCAAGTACTGCGTCTCGCCCGTGGTTATGCGCCGTTAAGTTTTCCCTTAGAGATACCGCTGTCCCAATCAATTTTGGCCGTGGGTGCACAACAAAAAAATGCTATCGCCCTAGGCTTTGGCAACAATGTGTTTTTAAGTCCCCATATTGGCGATTTATTCAGTGTCAGCGCCGAGCACTATTTTGAGCGCACCTTAGCGACCTTCGCGCGGTTGTATCATTTTGCGCCCAATCTCATTGTTCGCGATAAACACCCAGATTATGCCCCCTCACGCTGGGCTGAAATGCACTCAAACTCAAATGTAGAACTCAGCGATACCAGCCAATGTTTAACTGTGCAACATCACCATGCCCATGTGCTCAGCGTAATGGCGGTTAACCAATATCGAGATCCCGTATTGGGCTTTAGTTTTGATGGCACTGGGCTTGGCGACGATGGCAGTTTATGGGGCGGTGAAGTGTTATTAACCACGCTGGATAAAGCGCAGCGACTGGCCCATTTTGAGCCCATAGCGCTGCTGGGCGGCGAGCAAGCCATTAAACAACCTGTGCGGTTATTACTGGCATTATTGTTCGAGCAAATGAGCCTTGATGCTGTACTCGCATTGCAATTACCTATATTAAACAACATGCGCCCAAACACTCTGACTAACTTACATAAGATCTGGCAGAACGGCAGCGCGATAAAAACCTCCTCTGTCGGGCGACTGTTCGATGCCCTCGCCTGCGCCTTAGGCTTAATCGAAACCACACAATTTGAAGGTCAAGCGGGAATGGCGATAGAAGCCGCGGCCAATCGCGCCGATGCAATAGCCCTTGAAGCCATTAAGCTTAACTTACCTCTTGACGTCGACCAGTGGCGCAGCAGTGAAATGTTCAAGCAGATTGTTGAATTAATGACTGAAAAAACGCTAATGGAAAACAGACGAGATGCCATCGCCCGCGCCTTTTTACACACATTAGGCGATGCTATCTGCGATTATGCTGCCCAGTACAAACATCTTCCAACCGTGCTCTGCGGCGGCGTATTCCAAAATAAATACCTATTGGAATACTGCCTCGGCAAACTCTGCGCCCAAGGCAATAAAGTGTTATCCAGTAAACAAATCCCCATCAATGACGGCGGCATAGCCCTAGGCCAACTCTGGTATGGAATTCATCAGAATCAATAACCTGACTTATTTGATAATCCCTGATGTTCGCTCGCCATTTTTATCCCCATAAACCTGACGAACATCAAAGATCTGCAGCGCAATTTGTATCACACTCAACATTAGCGTAACCAAATTAACGATCCGTACATCAGCATTCACAATTCGTCAGGCAAAGTCCACGCACTCTGCCGATTCAAGGAGAGGTAAAATGTGTAAAGACTGCGGCTGCTCCCTTACCCGCCAAGACCATGATCATTTAGGCGCGCACTCACATGTTGATAGTCATGACCATAGCCATGATCACGGGCACGGCCATTCGCATGAGCATGACGCATCGCATAACTCATTACATAGTCATAGTGAGTTACACACCAATCCTCAGTTAAACGATAAAAAAACCTTGTCAGTCATCCACAAGATTTTAGATAAAAATGATGTCGAAGCTGGTCATAACCGCGCCCACTTTGAGGCACATAAGATCACGGCCTTTAACATCATGAGTAGCCCAGGCAGCGGTAAAACGACCCTATTAGAAAATCTCAAAGAATACACCAAGCTCAACTATGCGGTGATTGAAGGCGACTTAGAAACCTCCCGCGATGCCGACCGCTTAATCGCGAAAGGCATTACAGCCTATCAAATTCAAACAGGCAGCGCCTGTCACCTTGACGCCTTTATGGTGCACGGCGCCCTACATCATCTGCCACTTGAAGGGCTGGATATTTGCTTTGTCGAAAACGTCGGTAATCTTGTCTGCCCAGCGAGTTATGACGTAGGTACCCACAAAAATATCGTGCTGCTGTCCGTGCCAGAAGGCGATGATAAGATTGAGAAATATCCCGTGATGTTCCGCCGCGCCGATGTGGTGTTTATCACTAAGTGCGATCTACTGCCCTATTTTGATTTCAAGCTGGACGAAGCCAGAGCACAGCTTAAAAAACTCAATCCAGCAACTCAAATCATTGAAGTCTCCATTAAAGATGGCGACTCCATGCAGGCTGTAGCGGCTTGGCTTAAAGACAATATTCGAGGTGCACAATAATGTGCTTGTCCATACCTTCCCAAGTGGTGGCGGTCGATATTGAGCGCCAGAGTGTCACGGTCGATACCTTAGGCGTGCGCCGCGATGTCAGCTGTCATTTAATGAATGAGCCGCTGGAGATTGGCGACTATGTGCTGATCCATATTGGCTTTGTGATGAACAAAATCGATAAGGAAGATGCGCAGCTAAGCATTGACCTATATCAAGAAATCGTCACTAAACTCGAAAACGAAGCCATACACTGACCATCAACAGTGCAAAATTGAGTAGCAAGGCGCGCAACCTATCGAGTGTACCGAGGAAAGAGCATGCTTGAACTAAAACACCTCTATCAAGGCTTTCGCGATCCCCAAACGATTGCCAATTTAGCGCGGGATATTCAGTTAACCGCTAAATTAGTTAAGCAACCAATCAATATCATGGAAGTCTGTGGCGGCCATACCCACACTATTATGAAATACGGCTTGCTGGATTTACTGCCTGATAACATTGAGTTTATCCACGGTCCAGGCTGTCCTGTGTGCATTATGCCGAAAGAGCGCATTGACCAAGCGGCGGCGCTGGCCTCCCAAGAGAATGTCATCTTAGTGACGCTGGGCGATATGATCCGTGTGCCCGGCTCTAAGGGTTCCTTAGCCAGTTTCAGGGCGAAGGGCTGCGATATTCGGCCGATTTATGATCCCTTAGATACGCTCAAAATTGCCCGTGATAATCCTGATAAAACCGTAGTGTTCTTTGCCATCGGCTTTGAAACCTCAACCCCAATGACAGCGATTTTATTGCAGCTGGCCGAACACGAGAAACTCGAAAATCTCTTATTCCATATTAATCATGTATTAGTGCCACCCGCTATTGATGCCGTGATGCACGACCCGAAAGCCAGAGTGAATGCCTTTATTGGCCCCGCCCATGTGAGCGTGATCAGCGGCGCCAAAATCTATCGTAGCACTGTCGAAAACTATGGTACGCCCGTGGTTGTCGCAGGATTTGAACCCGTTGATGTGATGGAGTCTATTTTACGGATTGTGCGCCAAAAAGCCGCGGGCAAAGCGGAGCTCGATATCCAATACAGCCGTGCGGTATCACAGGACGGTAACCTCACGGCGCAGGCCAAAGTGAATCAATTCTTCAATATCCGACCGCAATTTCGCTGGCGCGGCCTCGGTCCTATCCCCAATTCAGCCCTGCAGCTCAAACCCGAATATGCCCACAGGGACGCCGAACTGCGCTTTAAAGACCGCCTACCCGTGAAAGAAATTGACGATCATAAAGCCTGCCAGTGTGGCGACATTCTTCGTGGGCTTGCTAAACCAAAGGACTGTAAAGTTTTTGGCCGCGGCTGCAATCCCGAAACGCCCCTAGGCAGCTGCATGGTCAGCTCCGAAGGTGCATGTAACGCCTATTACCGCTATCAAGGTATCGATATCAAGGAGCCACATCATGGCTGATACGCTAAAAGATAAATCCATTCAACTCAGCCACGGCGGTGGCGGCAAAGAAATGAATAAACTGATCCGTGATCTGTTTTTTGCCGAGTTTGATAACCCAATCCTTCGTAGCGAAGAAGACGCTGCCAAACTCGATTTGCACGGCGCCAACGCCTTTACTACTGACTCTTTTACCGTCTCACCTTTGTTTTTTGCCGGCGGCGATATCGGCAAACTCGCCATCGCAGGCACAGTCAACGATCTCGCTATGATGGGCGCAGAGCCTCAATATCTGAGCTGTAGCGTGATCATCGAAGAAGGCTTTTCTATCAATGAGTTAACGACTATTGTCCGCAGCATGGCAAAAGAGCTCAAACAAAGTGGCGCTCGGATTGTCTGCGGCGACACTAAAGTCGTGCCCAAGGGCTGTGCCGATGGTTTATTTATTAATACCTCAGGCATTGGCCGCATCTTGCGTCCCAACATCTCAGCAGCAAACATTTCAGTGGGCGATGCCATTATTGTTTCCCGTGATATTGGTTGCCACGGCGCAGCGATTTTAATGGCGCGTGAAGGACTCACACTCGAATCGGCATTGCAAAGTGACTGCGCGACGCTCTGGCCGATAGTCGAGCAATTGATCGCCGCTAATATTCCTATCCATGCAATGCGCGATGCGACTCGTGGCGGCTTATCGGCTGTGCTCAACGAATGGGCTGTAGCCTCCAATGTCGGCATTACAGTCAATGAGGCCAGTATTCCCGTCAGCGATGAAGTCAAAGGTCTGTGTGAACTCTATGGTTTCGAAGCCATGGATCTTGCCAACGAAGGCACTTTCATTCTCGCCGTTCCCAACGACATAGCGCTAGGCGCCTTAGAAATCATGCAACGCTTTGGCCGCTGTGAGCACGCATCGATTATCGGTACTGTGAGTAATGAATTCGCGGGAAAAGTCGTGCTAAGAACGCCTTGGAATACCAAGCGTTATCTCGATCTTCCCCAAGGTGAACTGCTGCCAAGGATTTGCTGATGCACGAATATTCGATTGTGAG
Source organism: Shewanella sp. SR1 (assembly GCF_020447145.1). NCBI lineage: Bacteria > Pseudomonadati > Pseudomonadota > Gammaproteobacteria > Alteromonadales > Shewanellaceae > Shewanella > Shewanella sp. SR1. Next base: position 106,772 of record NZ_JAJAEF010000007.1, read on the forward strand.
TGCCCTGATTGAGCAATGTGAACAGCATGCGCTGGTCAATCACGCCGCTAAAATCACCCGAGTGGATATCAAACTGGGGGTGATGAGCGGGGTTGAGCCTAGCCTGCTGCAAACCGCCTTCGATACCTTTAAGCTCGATAGCATTTGCAAAGCTGCCCAGCTCAATATCCAAATTCAGCCGCTAGTAATACTTTGCCAAGACTGCCAGAGCGAATCCGTGCTGAGTGAACGCACCATCGTTTGCCCAGCGTGTCAAAGCTTTCGTACTCGCGTACTCGATGGCGAAGATATGTTACTGATGCAACTTGAAATGGAGCAAGAAGAGGATTAAAGGATGTGAACGCCAATAGATTTAGCTATACAGAGCTTCGACTTGGCATGAGGCTGCCACACAGATTGTCAGATTCACATTCCACTTTAGGGCTGAATGGTGATGTCATCAGCCTCAAAGCAACGCTCTATCCTGTGTCATACTTTAATGCAGACTAACTGACGCATGATTTCTTACGCCATGCCCGCGCCAACTGTCGCCCGAACAGGGATATCTGATGGCTCAAATCCCTCCAGACAGAATACATTGATCCCGAAGAAATCAGGCGTAACACGTTTTCGATGAAAGGGATAAATACCACAAACATTGCAGAAATAATGCTGTGCAGTGCAAGTATGAAATTGATAGCACGTCAGCGAATCAGCGCCCTCAAGCAGCTTGAACTGACTCTGGTGAACTTTAACCATGAGTGCGTTTTTACGTCGACAAATAGAACAGTCGCAGGTTGTCAGTTCTGGAAAGTCCGACACAATCTCAAAACGCACCGCCCCACAATGACAAGAACCACTAAAGATTTTCAAATCAACACCTCACCTTCCAAATAGAAAACACAGGCGCCTTCCAGCTCGACACGCTCCCCAACCAGTCGGCACTGTATCTCTCCACCCCGCTTTGAGGCTTGATATGCCCTAAACGACTTTTTGTTCAGTCGCTTAGCCCAATATGGTGCCAACCCGCAGTGTGCACCACCGGTCACCGGATCTTCAGGAATACCTTTGGCTGGTGCAAAATAGCGGCTCACAAAGTCGTAGCCATTGTCACCTGGTGCAGTCACAATCAGCCCGCTGCGATCCATATGACCAATCGCGGCAATATCAGGACTGAGCTCACGAACTGCCTGTGCGCTATCTAACAAAACTAAATAGTTGAAAGCATCTGCGGCAACCTCTATGGGAATAGCACCCAGTACATCGGCCATCCCAATTGGCGTGTCCACCCGTTCAGGGTGCCGAGCAGGGAAATCCATAATGTAACCAGCTTCCGTTCGAGTGACCGAGAGTGGACCGCTGATGGAGTGGAACACCACTTTAGTACGACTTGGCTGCAACCGCTCCATGACAACTGCCGCACTCGCCAATGTGGCATGGCCGCATAGTGGAACCTCAGTCGTCGGCGTAAACCAACGCAACAAATAGTCGCCAGCGTCGAGAACCAAAAATGCGGTTTCAGCCAAATTGTTTTCAGCAGCCATTTGCTGTAACACTGCATCATCCAGAAAACGCTCCAGCAGCATAACCGCTGCAGGATTTCCAGCAAAACGCCGCTTGGTGAAAGCATCGACTTGAAATATGGGTATGCGCATAGGTTATCTCATCTAGCCTTGAATGCTCAGGTTGCCCAATTAAAGGGAATGACCTGCTAACAAGTCAAACTACGTTGAACCAAGCAACAAGTCCAAGGTGACTTTGCGCTTATTTAACGGTTTGTATTGTTAAGTGTTTTATTTCTAGACGATACCTTTCTGTGGCTTCCCAGTAAAGTTCATTTCGCTAGCGATAGATTGAAGAATGCTCATCACTGGTAAGCACAGCTTGCTAAAACAAAAATGGCTTTGAGCACCGAGCGCTCAAAGCCATTTTTAGCCATACTAAATTGACAGGCCCGTCATTGACCGTAGATAGAAGCTTCACCCTCTGGGCGAGTCTTGAGCACGCGTAGGAACCACATATATTGCTCTGGGTAAGCTAAGATAACTTGCTCGACCACTTTGTTCAGTGCCAACGCCTCGTTTTCCTTGCCGACCATATCTTCAGGCACAACGGCCGTCATCACAGTGAGATCAAACTGACGTGTCGCTTGGTTGTAACCAATCTTTACAGGTAGCACTTGGGCATTACCCGCCTGTGCTAAACGCCCAACGACAGGCAGCGTTGCTTTCACTGTGCCTAAAAATGGCGCAAACACGCTTTGTTCTGGGCCTAAATCTTCATCGGGTAGATAAAAGAAACTGTTACCGCGCTTAAGCTCAGCTAATAACGCCCGAATGCCCGCCTCGCGCATGTATACATGGCCACCACAACTGCTGCGCACACGATTACTAAACCAATTGAATAAGCCGTTTTTATGGGCTTTGGCCATCGTCACCATAGGCAACTCAAGGTTAAGGCGTAAACCAGCATAATCGATTGGCCACACATGGGGCATGATGAAAATGATCGGTTGCCCCGCCGCTTGTGCTTTCGTCACATGCTCAAAACCGATTAAATTCACTCGACGACGTAAATGCGCTTTTGAGCGCACCAGCAATTCACCTTGAGCTAACAAGACTAAAACGAAGTTTTGTACGTTCTCACGGATTAATGCTTCGATCTCGGCGGCAGATTGTTCAGGAAAGCACGCTCTTAAGTTGGCTCTTGCAACACTAATGGGCTTTTTGGCAATCGGCATCACTAATATTGCCAATAATCTTGCAATGGGATCACGCAGCCATGCGGGCATGAGTCCGAAAATCACTAATAGACCAATCGCCAACCAAGTGGCCCAGTATTTAGGGTGTAATAAGGCGAGTTTAAAGCGACGGTCGAAATGTTTGGGCTGTCTTGACAAAGAATTCACCTCAGACAGTGGATAGAAATAATGGAGATGTTGCACAAAAAAATAAACAGGAAAGCCACTCTCTAAGGAGTGGCTTTCCCATCAAACAAACGAAATTACTTACCCGTGTTTGCTGCTTCTACACGAGTTTTCAGCTTTTGGCCGGGACGGAAAGTCACGACACGACGAGCAGAAATTGGGATATCTTCGCCTGTTTTTGGGTTCCTTCCCGGTCTTTGATTCTTGTCCCTAAGGTCAAAGTTGCCAAAGCCAGATAACTTGACCTGCTCACCACTTTCAAGTGCGCCCCGAATCTCTTCAAAGAACGACTCAACCATCTCTTTGGCGACACGTTTGTTCATTCCGAGTGTTTCAAAAAGATGTTCTGCCATTTCGGCTTTGGTAAGTGCCATACTTTAATCCCTCAACGATGCGTTGAACTCGGACTTAAGGGCAGAAACGACTGAACCAACGGTCTCAGCTATCTCTTTTTCCTCAAGCGTACGAGTAGTGTCTTGTAATGTAAGTGCTATCGCCAGGCTCTTCTTGCCAGGTTCAACACCTTTACCTAAGTATACATCGAACAAGTTTATGCCAACCAACTGATTTTCGCCAACTTTTCTTATCAATTTCATTACATCACCTGCAGATACACTCTCATCTACTACGACTGCGATGTCACGACGATTAGCTGGAAACTTAGATACAGCTTGGGCTAGCGGCAAACTGGTATGCAATAAAGCATCCAATTCCAACTCAAAAACGATGGTTTTACCATTGAGTCCAAAAGGCTTCTCCAAACTAGGATGGATTGCACCTATATGACCGATCACTCGATCATTTCTCAATATTTCAGCACATTGCCCCGGATGGAGAGCAGAATGCGTCGCTCCTCTAAAGCTAAATTCTGATGCGGAAACTGTCAAGCCGATAATTGCTTCTAAATCACCTTTAAGGTCGAAAAAATCAACAGTTTTCGATTCCATAGCCCAATGTTCATCATTTTGGAGCCCAGTAATGACACAAGCGAGCATTGCTTGCTGTCTTACACCGGATTCTGCATTGATATCAGGAACAAAGCGCAGGCCAGTTTCAAAAAGTCTCACGCGACTCTGTTGACGACTTTGGTTGTAGCCAACGGCGGCCAATAAACCGGTGAACATTGACAGGCGCATGGCCGACATTTCACTGGAAATTGGGTTGGGTAACACCATTGCCTCTAAACCAGGGTGAACCAGATTTTGCAGTTTTGGATCGACAAAGCTGTAGGTTACCGCTTCTTGGAAACCACGAGCGACCAATAAGGCACGTACGCGTTTTAGGCTCAAGTCAGATTCTTTATGATCTGACATACGCAGCGCGGCAACGGGTGCCGTATTCGGGATATTGTTATAACCGTAAATACGCGCCACTTCTTCAATCAAATCTTCTTCAATCGCCATATCGAAACGATAAGTCGCAGTGGTGACCTGCCAGCTATCTTGGCCCACAACCACACTGAAGCCGAGACGTTGTAGAATTTCGACCACATCCGTGTCTGGCACGTGGTGACCTAAAATTCGATCTAACTTGCTACGACGTAAAACGATTTGTGCAGGTTTGGGTAAATCAGCCTCTGATTTAGCTTCCACCACAGGGCCCGCTTCACCGCCACAAATATCCAGCACTAAACGGGTCGCACGGTCGATAACCTTGTGCTGCATCTCAGGGTCAACGCCACGCTCAAAGCGGTGTGATGAGTCTGTGTGCAAACCTAAACGACGTGACTTACCCATAATGGCAAGAGGCGCGAAGAACGCACATTCAAGCAGTATGTCTTGGGTCGTGTCGCTCACGCCTGAATATTCGCCGCCAAACACGCCAGCTAGAGCTAATGGACGCGCATCATCGGCGATCACTAAGGTATCGCTTGGGATGGTCACTTCGCTGCCATCAAGCAGGGTGATTTTCTCTTCGCCAGTGCCTAAACGCACTTGGATATCGCCCGTTAACTTGGCAAGATCGAAAGCGTGCATAGGTTGACCGAATTCAATCAACACAAAGTTAGTGATATCAACGATTGGATCGATAGAGCGAATACCGCTACGGCGCAGTTTTTCCTGCATCCATAATGGCGTAGGCGCTTTAACATTAACGTTTTTAACCACACGGCCTAAGTAACGTGGACAAGCGGCTGGCGCCTTAACGTTAATCGTGACCTGTGCATCTGTCGTTGGCGTAACGGCTTGCCACTGTGGCTCAACCACAGCTTGGCGGTTTAACACGCCTACTTCACGGGCAAGACCTGCCATGCCTAAGCAATCGGCACGGTTAGCCGTTAAATCTACATCGATAACGGCATCATTAAGTTGCAGATAATCGCGGATGTCAGTGCCAAGTGGCGCGTCCAATGGCAATTCGATAATGCCATCGCTTTCGACGTTAATGCCAAGCTCACTGTACGAGCACAACATGCCTTCTGATGGCATGCCACGCAGCTTAGCTTTCTTGATTTTGAAATCGCCAGGTAATACGGCACCGACCATAGCCACGGCCACTTTAAGACCCTGACGGCAGTTTGGTGCACCGCAGACGATATCGATAAGTTCGCTACCACCAACGTTGATTTTGGTCACGCGCAGTTTATCAGCATCGGGATGCTGACCACACTCAACCACTTCACCAATCACCACACCGCTAAAGTCGGCAGCGACGGCTTCAACGTCATCGACTTCGAGACCGGCCATAGTGATCTGGTGGGATAATGCTTCACGGCTGACTGAAGGGTTTACCCATTCACGAAGCCAAGATTCGCTAAATTTCATGCTATTACAGCTCCGTTATTTAAATTGCTTCAGGAAACGTAGGTCGTTTTCGAAAAACGCACGTAAATCGTTTACGCCGTAACGCAACATAGTTAAGCGCTCGACACCCATACCAAAAGCAAAACCAGAGTATTTTTCTGGATCTATGCCAACGCTGCGCAGCACATTCGGATGTACCATACCGCAGCCAAGCACTTCTAGCCATTTACCATTTTTGCCCATCACGTCCACTTCCGCTGAAGGTTCAGTGAATGGGAAGTAAGATGGACGGAAACGCACTTGCAGATCTTCTTCGAAGAAGTTACGCAGGAAGTCATGCAAAATGCCTTTCAATTCGGCAAAGTTCACATGCTCATCAACCAACAGCCCTTCCACTTGGTGGAACATTGGTGTGTGCGTTTGGTCGTAATCGTTACGATAAACACGACCCGGCGAAATAATGCGTAATGGTGGCTTTTCAGTTTCCATAGTACGGATTTGCACGCCAGAAGTTTGGGTACGCAACATCAGTTTAGGATTGAAATAAAAGGTATCATGATCGGCACGGGCTGGGTGGTGCTCAGAGATATTCAGCGCATCGAAATTGTGGAAATCATCTTCAATTTCAGGACCCTGCTTTACCGAGAACCCTAATTCCCCGAAAAAGGTTTCGATACGTTCAATGGTGCGAGTCACTGGATGTAAGCCACCGATCTCTTGGGTGCGGCCTGGCAAAGTCACATCAATCTTTTCAGCGATTAATTTGGCTTCCAGTTCAGAACTCTTCAGACCATCGATGCGCTCAGTTAATTTTTGTTGAATCGCCTGTTTAGCATCATTGACCGCTTGGCCAAAGGCTGGCTTTTCTTCAGGGCTTAAGCTACCCATCATTTTCATCATGTCGGTGATCTTACCTTTCTTACCCAGGTAATCGACACGGATATCATCCAGTGCTTTTAGATCACTGGCCTGGTCAATAATGACTAAGGCTTGTTCTACGATCTCAGTTAACTGCTGCATTTTCTCTTCCACTGCATAGTCGCGCTTGATAAACAAGTGCTATGGGCGCCAAACTTTCAGGCTATTTGGGTGCTCAGGTTATCGGGCGTTAATGCCAGACGCTTTGCTAGCTATAACGAAATAAAAGGATAGAAATTTTACGCGAGCGAGCGGCATATTACTAGGGCTTATTGGGGGTTTTTATCATGCAAATTCATGTGTTACCCCAGTTCAGAGACTGAGTTTTGCTCAAGGTGAAATCCAAACCTCAATTCTGACCGAAACAAGTTCCCTATTCAGCCACTAGCAGCATTTGTAACTAAACTGTAAACTAATGCCTGTACCCTGCCAAAATTGCAGCAAACAACACAATAACGACTGCAATTAGACTACATTATCGATATAAATCATTACAAAACAGAAAACTATCAAGTCTATGGCAAACTGACCGATATACATTCGGTTCACAGCCCATTTTATCGAGGCACTCATGAAAGAAGTAAAGTTTCGCTGGATAGATCAATATCTTATCCATATGACCTTAAAAACTAAATTCGCTATTCTCTCTATCGTTCCCATGCTAATGATTGTTGGACTGGCGATTTTTCTTGATAACCAATCCCAGCAAACCTTAGTGCAAGGACAGCTCAACGGTCTACAAAATGCGTCACAACAAATAAACCAAGTCACGGGCACCTTATATAACAAACTACCAGAGCAAGAACGCCAAACGATCCTTAGCCAGCTAAGTCGCGAAATCAAAGGCAATGTCAGCATTATTTCCGTGAATGAAGCCGACAGCAAAGCGCAATCCTTAGCCCGCAGCGGTGGCGGCATTGATGATAGCGGTAAGCAACCTCGAGCTGTGAGTCGCGTTAACGATCAAAACCTGATCACGATTATTCCCTTAGACAGCACAGAAATTGATGCCTTGCTCGCCAAAGATAACCTGCTGGTTTACGGCCTGATGGCGGCGCTTCTGTTCGTGTTGTTTTTATTTAGTTACTACATTTCGACCTTCGTGGGCGGCGCACTTTATACCACAGTGATGGCATTAAAACGCGCCGCATCGGGTGACTTAACCGGACGTTTAAACTTCTTCGAGGTAAAGGACGAATTCAGTATCTTAGCCATCAGCATTGATGCCTTAGTGGAGCGTCAGCATCTGTTAGTGAAACAAATCGCTGAATCGACGACGAAAATCCGCGAGGTAGTGTCCTCGTTTCGTAGCACAGCGCAACAAGGTCAATCCTTGGCGGTGAACCAGAGACAACATTTGGACTCCCTAGCGACGGCGATGGAAGAAATGACCGCCGCAGTGAAGGAAGTCGCCCGCAATGCCGAGCAATCTTCTACCGAAACCCAAGAGGCTAATCAACAGGTTAGCGCGGGTGGTAAAGACATTGAAACCACAGTCAAAGCCATCGATGTGTTATCGGATGAGATCTCCTCAGCCTCGAATGCGGTGGGCGTACTCAATGACAACGCCAGTAAAATTGATGAAGTGGTATCAACCATTAATGCGATTTCCCAGCAAACCAACCTACTCGCCCTCAACGCGGCGATTGAAGCGGCGCGCGCCGGAGAACAAGGTCGTGGTTTTGCCGTGGTCGCCGATGAAGTGCGTACCTTAGCGGGCCGCACTCAAGCCGCGACGGTTGAGATCAAAACCATGATCGAATCGCTGCAATCGGGCACTCGCAATCTAACCCAAGTGATGTCACGTACTGTGAGTCAAGCGAATGAAGGCAAACAACACGTACTGCAAACGGGTAAAGACTTAGAGTTTATCGCCCATCACAGTAATAAAGTGTTTGAAATGAGTGTGCTAATCGCCACCTCGGCCGAAGAACAATCGGCTGTGGCCAACGAGATTGCGACTAACCTGATGGAAATCCGCAACCAGTCCCACGATGTGGAGCAATCGGCGAACCAGTCGGTTTCAGGTTGTGATGAGCTGCAAGCAACAGCTGGGCAACTTGATCAGTTGATGGTGGGATTAAAAATCTAGTCGAGCATTATTTGATGGAATTTAAATTCACTTAACACCCAAAATGCACCAGGGAGCGATAATCGCTCCCTTGTTGTTTTTTCATTCTGACGGTCACAGTCGAATCAACCACTGTTTTTTCAATCAAGCAGTTGTTTCAGTCAACCAGTAACATTTCAATCATTAACTCACTTTTCAATCGACAACGCGACGGTAAAAATTAATCCACGTCTGTTAATCCACATCTTTGAGTGGCCATAGCACGATATGATCTTCAATATCCTTCACGCGTCTTTCATCGACTACTTTACCTTGGATCGACATGCCCGCTAAATGCATCGCTTCTTTAGAGCCAGTCAGCAGCGGATGCCAGCTCGGTAGCTCACGTCCTGCCGCTAAGCGGCGATATGCGCAGCTGTCGGGAAGCCAAGTTAACTCATGGATATTATCAATCGTGATCACAGTACATTGCGGGACATGGGTGAAACGGTCACTGTAATGCTGACAGCCCGCCGTTTGATGATCGAGCAAAAGGCAGGCCGCATTGGTGTAATACAAGTCTTCAGTTTCATCATCTATCAACTTGTTTAAACAACATTTACCACAACCGTCACACAGGGATTCCCACTCGGTTGCGCTCATCTGCGCTAATGTTTTGCTCTGCCAAAATGCCATGATTAACTGTATCTTCTCAATAAAAAGCCCGCTTAATGCGAGCTATTTTACACTAGTTTATCGGCGGATACTTTATTCTCTCGGACAGATGCGCGACAGAAATCCCGAAATAATCGGTATTCTGCCAGTGCGTTAACGCGCGGTAATTGCCATAAACGAGGTATTTTCGACCGGTAACACCATCGGGCATGATTAGCGAGGCCTTGATGTCTTCGCGGGACGGCAAATCGGTATGATCAAACTTGCGAATACCGAGAGTTTGCCACTGGGCTAAGGACTGGGGTTTATCTAATCCAGCGACTGCCAAATCAAGCGTTGCAGGCACTTGTACTTGTCGCCCCCAAGTATCATCGCCGTTCCAACCGAGTTGCTGTAGCAAATACGCCGCGGAGGCAAACGCATCTTGTGTGTTGTGCCAAATGTCTTTCTTACCGTCACCATCACCGTCCTGCCCATAGGCAAGATAATCCGTTGGCATCAGCTGCGTTTGTCCCATGGCGCCATTCCAACGACTTTTAAGATCTTGAAAACCGATATGATCTTTATCCATTATGCTGAGCGCTGCCATAAACTCTTTTTTGAAGAAAGCTTCGCGCTCGCCGCCAAAGGCCAGTGACGCCGTCACAGATAGCACAGGATAATCGCCAGAAGCTTCACCAAAGTCGGAGACAAGCCCCCAGAGCGCGACTAAGAAGCGTGGCTGAACAGCGTATTGGCTGGCGATGGCGTTGAGTTGTTGTTCATGCTCTTTAAATAGTACACGTGCGGTGTCAACTTTCCACTCGGGCACAGTGTCGGCGAGATAAGTATCGAGGTTGTGAGTTTTTTCTGTCTGGAGGCTGTCTGTTACTCGGGCTTTTTTGAAGAGTTTGATCTGGGGAAAGGCTAAATCTAAGGCCGTTTGGCTGATGCCCTGAAGACGGGCTTCTTGCTTTAACTGAATTAAATAATCACTAAAGCTGATTTTCTCATCCGACTGCTGCGCCATGGCTGGCAAACTGCACGCACTCAGCCAAATGATGAAACAGACAAATACCCTGATGGGAGCGAAGATATATGCTGCGAGTCGATAAAGCTTATTCTGATAAACCCCAAATTGACAAACCTTAACTGGGAAAGCATTGGTTTGATAAGCTTGGGTTCGATAAGCACGGTATCGATGCATATACCTTCCTGTTATTTTTATGCTATTGGCTTAATCTTTGATCCCAAGACTGAGTTTATGCTCTGCCAATAAATTCACCTGAGGTGGTGGAATTTGTAAATAAAAGCCGTTTTCCTCCATCGCAGCTCTTACCTTTTGAATATCTGCCATGCCTAACGCATCACGTTTCGCAATAGGAAACACCATCACCAGCTTTGGCACGCCGAACATTTCCATCAAAGGCGCTGGAACATCATCAAAACAATCTCTTTTCTTCACAAATAAATAAGTATCAGCCTTTCGGCTACTTTTATAAACGGCACATAGCATAAGAGTACAAATATCCAATAGTTCAAACTTGCCAGTCAATGGGGCACACTATAACATGGTCGCCTAGTAATTTAATTGTAAAATCAGCGAACCGACTGATGATTTCTGGAGAATAGTGCCGGGATGTCAAAACCTAGCTTAGAGTTAAAAGGCGCTTCTTTTACTCTTTCAGTGCTTCATATTAATAGCAGCGATTTACAAGCTGTCATGACTGAATTAGACAGTAAGTTGGCACAAGCTCCTCAGTTTTTTCTGGGTGCTCCTTTAGTCGTCAATCTGAGTGCGATCCAACACGACAGCTTGAATTTAAGTGCGTTAAAGGATCTGCTGATCTCACGTCAATTAGTGATTGTTGGTATAACGGGCGCGACAACCGTACTCAGTAAACAGGCTAAAGACTTAGGCCTTGCCATAGTCAAAGCCGGAAAACAGAGCAGTACGCCACCGCCTGCACCGCGCCAAACTAAGATAGTGAAGCAAAATATTCGTTCAGGCCAACAAGTCTACGCAAAAAATGGTGATTTAATCATATTTGGTGCGGTAGGCAATGGCGCAGAAGTCATCGCAGATGGTAGCATTCATATCTATGGCGCATTACGAGGGAAAGCCATGGCAGGCGCGGCGGGCGATACCAGTGCCGTCATCATAGCCCACTCTCTGGAGGCCGAACTCGTTTCAATAGCAGGGCAATATTGGCTCGCTGAAAATCTACAACAACATAGCTCAGATAAAAGCGGCTGCATTCGCTTAGACGGTGAGTCGCTTATGGTTGAATCATTGCCCCTCTAAATGGCAGAACAAAGGATAGAGAGAAACATGGCACAAATTATTGTTGTCACTTCAGGTAAAGGCGGCGTAGGTAAAACCACATCGAGTGCTGCGATTGCGACCGGTCTTGCTATGCAAGGACACAAGACAGTCGTTATCGATTTCGATATTGGTTTACGGAATTTAGACTTGATCATGGGTTGCGAGCGTCGTGTGGTTTATGACTTCGTCAATGTGATCAATGGTGAAGCCAATTTAAATCAAGCGCTGATCAAAGATAAACGCTGTGACAAGTTATTCGTGTTACCCGCTTCACAGACTCGCGATAAAGATGCGCTGACTAAAGAAGGCGTCGGACGTGTGCTGGACGATTTAGCCAAAGACTTTGAGTTTATTCTGTGTGATTCACCTGCGGGTATTGAGCAAGGCGCTATGATGGCACTGTATTTTGCCGACATTGCCATTGTGACCACTAACCCAGAAGTCAGTTCAGTGCGCGATTCAGACCGTATTTTAGGGATGCTGCAGAGCAAATCCCGTCGTGCCGAGCTAAACCTTGAGCCTATCAAAGAATACTTACTGCTGACGCGTTATTCACCGAGCCGTGTAAAATCGGGCGAAATGTTGAGTGTCGACGACGTGAAAGAGATTCTGGCCATTGAATTACTCGGCGTGATCCCTGAATCACAATCGGTACTGAAAGCCTCTAACTCAGGCGTGCCTGTGATTATCGATCAAGAAAGTGATGCAGGTTTAGCCTACAGTGACACAGTTGCACGTTTACTGGGCGAAGATGTACCAGTACGCTTTATTACGGAAGAAAAGAAAGGTTTCTTACAACGGATATTTGGTAGCTAATTATGTCTTTACTCGACTATTTCAAAAGCAAGAAAAAGCCTAGCACTGCGGTAATGGCTAAAGAGCGCCTACAGATCATTGTGGCTCATCAACGTGGACAAAGGGACACTCCCGATTACTTCCCGCAGATGAAACAAGAGATCATCGCCGTTATTCGCAAATATGTGCAGATTTCTGATGATCAAGTTTCTGTGCAGTTAGATCAAAACGACGCGAACCTGTCGGTACTCGAACTTAACGTCACATTGCCTGACAGATAAGTCGATTACGCAAAAAGCGTCATCTTCTGTGGAAGATGACGCTTTTTGTTGGCTGTTTTTCGGTTATCGGTAAGTTTCAAATACTGCGCATAAAGTACAAGACTTCACGCGCTAGTTTTAAATGCTAGATTGAAAGCCTTAGACCTCAAGCTTAGCTAGGGACTCAGCGGCAATCTCGCCCCGCCATCCGCATAACACTGCAGGCAAATCCCCTTGTTGCTTATCCCAACGCCATTGCAAAAACTCATGGATATGACGTTTAGAACCGAGCATTTCCTGCGGCACATCATGCTGTTCGCACAACTCGACTAAGCAGCTTTTAATCGCCTTAAAGGCCGATTTGTAACCTGATTTTAACGCTAACACATCCACTAACTCGGGTAAATTGACCAAATCAGCGGTTTGCAGCACACGTAATAAGTCTTTGCCGTGAATACGTTTTTCTTGTTCAGTCAAATCATTGAGCTTAAACAAGTCGGCCGAGGATTTAGGTTGCTTCTTCGCTAATGCGATAAGACCATGATCTTTGACCACAAAACCTAGAGCTAAATCACGCACTAAAGCTTTTTCAAGACGCCACTTAGCAAGCACTTTAAGGTAAGCCAATTGGATTTCAGTCAGTTGGAAAGCATTTTTCACTTTCAAATAGGCAGTGTCGAGATCAGGATCGGCAAGCCTACCCTGAGTCATCCTCTCCCCTTCCTCGTATAACCAAGCTAAACGCCCTTGGCCGCTGAGTTTCGCTTCCAGTTGAGGATAGAGCTGATACAAGTACAAGACGTCATTAGCGGCGTAGCTTAACTGTGCTTCCGTTAAAGGACGGCGGATCCAATCGGTACGCGACTCGCCTTTATCGATCACTTCACCAAGGCAAGTTTCAACTAACTTGGCATAACCCACACCGTGGCCCATACCGCACAAAGAGGCGGCAATTTGGCTATCAAACAAAGGCGTAGGCTGACATTTACCGTAGTGGGCAAACACTTCTAAGTCTTCACTGCATGAATGCACTAACTTAATGATATTAGGGTCCGATAACAGCGCCCAAAACTGGGCTAAATCAGGTAAAGCCACCGGATCAATCAAAGCTAAGGTTTTACCATCATAGGCTTGGATCAAACCTAACTTGGCATAATAAGTACGAGTACGAACAAACTCGGTATCTAAAACGAGTATCTTACTCTGTTTATATTGAGCAACGAGGGCATTAAGGCTTGCTTCATCACTCACATATTGAAACGCTGACAAATTCTTCTCCAGATCCTGTGGGTCAATCACAGTCCATAAAAACAAAAGCCGGCAAATGCCGGCTTCAATCTTACGCGCGCTTAGCTTCGTCTCTAAGCTCTCGTCGCAAGATTTTACCCACGTTGGTTTTAGGTAACTCGTTCCTAAATTCTACCAGCTTCGGTACTTTATATCCCGTTAAATGAATACGGCAGTGCTTAATGATGTCTTCAGCGGTTAAAGATTTATCTTTTGCCACCACAAATACCTTCACTAACTCACCACTGGCGTCGTTTGGCACACCGACAGCGGCCACTTCAATCACTTTAGGATGCAGTGCGACCACTTCTTCGACTTCATTGGGGAATACGTTAAAGCCTGAAACTAAGATCATGTCTTTCTTACGATCGACAATATAGAAGAAACCTTTCTCATCCATGTAACCAATATCGCCCGTGGCTAACCAGCCGTCGGTATCAATCACTTTGGCAGTTTCTTCAGGACGTTGCCAATAGCCTTTCATCACTTGCGGGCCCTTACCAAACAGCTCACCGGTTTCGCCTTGAGCTAATACCTTGCCGTCATCGTCACGGATTTGAATGAGTGTAGAAGGTGCAGGGAAACCAATTGAACCGTTGTAACCATCTAAATTATATGGGCAACAGGTTAATAAAGGTGAGGCTTCAGTCAGACCATAACCTTCGAGTAAACGGGTCTTAGTGATAGCTTGCCATTTATCCGCCACGGCTTTTTGTACCGCCATGCCGCCACCGATAGAGAGTTTTAAGCGTGAAAAATCCAACTGGGAAAATTCATCACTGTTCACTAACGCGTTAAACAAGGTGTTTACCCCAGTCAATGCAGTGAAAGGATACTTTTTCAACTCGGCCACAAATCCTGGGATATCACGAGGATTAGTGATAAGTAAGTTCTGGCTGCCTTTGTGCAAAAACAGCAGGCAATTCACGGTCAAGGCGAAGATGTGATACAGCGGCAAGGCCGTTACCACAAACTCGCTGCCATCGTTTAAGGCGGGCGAATAAGCGCCATCGGCCTGCAATACGTTGGCGACAATATTACCATGGGTCAACATCGCGCCTTTAGACACCCCAGTTGTGCCGCCTGTATATTGCAAAAACGCTAAATCGTCGTTAGTCACTTCAGGCTTGATGTATTGCATGCGACGACCAGTTGATAAGGTATCGCGCATCGATAAGGCGTGGGGTAAATCGTATTTAGGGACGAGCTTCTTAATGTACTTCACCACAAAGTTCACTAAGGTGCGTTTTGGCGCACTTAATTGGTCACCTAAACTGGTGATAATGACGCTTTCAACAGGCGTTTGTTCGACAACTTCTTCCAAGGTGCGGGCGAAGTTTGACACTACAACTATGGCTTTGGCGCCCGAGTCAATCAACTGATGTTTAAGTTCGCGCGGGGTATATAGCGGGTTAACGTTAACGACCACCATACCGGCACGTAAAACACCAAACAGTGCAATCGGGTATTGCAACAGATTTGGCATCATTAAGGCGACACGATCGCCCTTTTCAAGCTTTAATTCATTTTGTAGATACGCGGCGAATGCACGGCTGCGTTCTTCCAATTTACGATAGGTTAGCGTGGCACCCATGTTAATAAATGCAGGTTGATCTTCATACTTAGCCACCGCTGTTTCGAACATATCAACAAGCGATGAGTACTGCTCCACATTAATTTCAGCAGGCACATCTTTTGGCAAATGATTAATCCAAGGCTGATCCACTACTCTCTCCTAAATCCCCACAACTGCGGAAACAATATCCATACAAGCGTCAAGACTCGATAAATACCGAGTTAAAATACCGGCTTACATTTTATAGTTATTGATTGACTCGTCATAAATCATACGAGCGTTTTAATTTTGATCATCATCACATAAAAAAAACAAAAAACCTAGCGTCTTTTTTAGGGCGGCAAAAGCAGCCTATTTAACGAATTCGCGGATCAAGCGTGCAACGCCTTCAGCATTGTCCATATGCACATGGTGATCGCCCTCGATTATATGTTCAGACAAATGTTTGAACCAAGTTCGCGCCTTAGGTATGGCGGTCTGCAACTGGCTAAATCCTTGTTTGCCACAGACTAATAAGGTTTCAATATTGATGTCCTGCATCAAGGCATCAACTTGGGCGAAGGTTAGCCGTTGGGGTGAATCTAATCTCAATCGAGGATCACTGCGCCAACCTATGCCCTCACCTTCGGGTTGCATATTACGCTCGAGCAACAGACGACACCAAGGTTCGGCAAGTCCTGTTAAATGTGCCCTCGCCCGTACAGCGGTATCTATGCTGTCGTAAATTTTTGCCTGCCCATGCTTCTGGGTTAAATACTTCTCGTGTTGATAGAAGCTTTTCCTTAGTCGTGCTTTCGCCTGCGTTGGCGACTCTGACAAAGGGCTTAACGCTTCAATCAATACCAGCTTGTTGACCTTTTCAGGGAAGGTTGCTGTATACGCCGAGGCAATAATGCCACCGAGCGAATGCCCCACCATAGCCACAGGCTTTTGCGGTAATGCCGTTAACAGTGCATCCAAATCATACAAGTAATCAATCCAATGCAGCGGATAATGCCCCGGCCTGTGCGCCGAAAAACCATGTCCAGGCCAATCAATCGCGAGCACTTGATAATCGAGTAAATGTGCCGCTAAGGGCTCAAAACTGTTGGCGTTATCTAACCAGCCATGTAAGGCCAGTAATAAAGGTTTATCCTTCGCCCCCCATAATCGGCCCGCGACCTTAATATGAGGTAATACAAATTCGATTTGATTTTGGGGGGCGAGAGATTGCCACATAATGCCTCTGATGTCAGGTAATTAAGATGATTTTTTGACAAATTTGAGTGTCATACGATCACTTTCA
This sequence comes from Shewanella sp. SR1, assembly GCF_020447145.1. Classification (NCBI taxonomy): domain Bacteria; kingdom Pseudomonadati; phylum Pseudomonadota; class Gammaproteobacteria; order Alteromonadales; family Shewanellaceae; genus Shewanella; species Shewanella sp. SR1. Next base: position 123,572 of record NZ_JAJAEF010000007.1, read on the forward strand.
CCGATCGCTTGGAATTTTTCTTTATCCGTGTCACCCAAAGCAAAGGATGGCGGTAGCGTCCAAACACCTTTGGCGTAATCCTTAGTATCTTTGGGGTTCGCATTGATTTCGGCGCTTTCAACTAAGGTGAAACCGGCTTTTTTGGCTAGAGCAACCATGGCCGCTTGATCCATATAGCCAGTGCTAAAATTCATCCCTTCGTTGGCTCTATGCTCCACCACACCAAAGACACCGCCGTCTTTCAATACTCTATATGACGCGGCAAACACATTCTCTAACTGATCACTTGATGCCCAGTTATGAAGATTACGGAAGGTTAATACCAGATCGGCACTGCCATCGGCGCCTAAATCCATCTTATTTGGGGGATCGAAAGTGACCATTTTTGCATTGCCCATGACGTCTTTATTAGCCGTCATCCACGCTTCGTACTTAGTGCCGGCATTGGCGCGATAGCGATTTCCAGGCGTGTCCGTCGCGGGAGCGGTTTCAAAACTGGCGGCGATATATTGGCCTTCTTTGGCTAAATAAGGCCCTAATATTTCGCTATACCAACCATTACCGGGCCAGAGTTCAATCACAGTTTGTGTTGGGGTTATGCCAAAAAAACTTAAGGTTTCAGCGGGATGACGATAAACGTCACGACTGGCATTTTTAGCCTGACGAAAATCGCTTTTTAAGACTTTATCTAAACTTTCATCGGCGTAGGTAACACTCGAACATAAACCAGCAAGCAATAGACTGGCAACTAAGGTGACTTTTTTCATTGTAATTCTCCATGGATACCGAAGGCTTAAGCTAGCAGCCAATGGCCAAAAATCCAAGGAATAGAAGTCGTAAAACCTAGGTTTGAGTGACATAAGTGGTTATGGCTCAAAGTGATGAGTCAATTCACCTTTAGCTAAACCAATAAAGCGCAAAGCGGAAAAAAGCCAGAGGAAACACAATACGCCTGAGGTATTAAATGACCTTAAGGATTAGCGACTCGCAGCGTTATCGACACGGCGCCACGCAAAATACAAGGCGCAGGCACTGGTTAATAACCAGAGTCCCACCCAGATCCACGCGGGGATCCAAGAACGTTCGGCCAACATCACCGCATCACCTTGGCCATCAAGCCCGAGCAACACAGTTGGACTTGCCAGCGCATTGAGCATAATCATCAAGCCAATAATACGTAAAAACTGGGTCAACATTTTGTTTTGACTGAGTTTAAGCGGTAACAACAAAATAATAGTGAGTACGGCTAAAATCGCCAGCGTGAGGATATCCCTTCCCCAAAGCAAGCCGCTTAGCACCACTAAAGCGCCCAGCAAGGCAAAGCTCACGCGGATCCCCTTTGGCCAAGTCGCGAGCAAGTAGATTAAATATCCCCAACAGGCCGCGCCAAAATACCCAGCAAAACCAATCAACATCGGCGAACCGCCTTGGCTAAAACAAAAGCCTGCGCCGTTAGGAAACAACTGAATATGGCTGACCACGCCCGAGCTTAATATCGTCGCAATGCCGTGGGATAATTCATGGAAATAGCTTTCAAGCCATTTAAACGGCACGCTTAAATAGGGAATGCGAGTGATGAGTAACGCCACCACCAGCTCGATGATAAACAAGCCACGGCTTGGTACACCGCTGGCGGCTAAACCCGTTAATTTAGAAGAGGAAAATCGCGAGGTAGAACGGGGAGGCTTTTGTTGATGTTCAAGCATACAAGTCCACGCCAACCATTTGCTGAATTTCATCGCGTTTGGCGGCATGTTGAGTTTGTAAATATTGGGCTATCGCCCCCTGATGGCCACGCGTATCTTGCTCATACTCTAGGTGGGCGCCGAGTCTTGACTGTAAATTTCCTGCTGCGCTTTTACTTTTAGGCTGGGTTTCTAAACTAAGGGCTTCGACGGCATCTTGCTCAATCACTGGGCGTGACGATTCAGGCGCGGTTAGCCCCTGAGCGATAGCGGGTCTATTACTCGCTACAGCATTCGTCAAACTCATTTGATTCACATTAACTTGCATCAAGAAGCCTTAAGTTTGCACTATCCATCGTTAAGCCATTCATCGTAAAGAATGCTTAGTATTAATTGCCTGAGATTCTATCGCAGATACTCAGGCAAAGAACAGCTTATTCACGACCGGGTAACTTTTTCCATGTGACTGTATCACGTAAATACACAGGTTCAAGCTCATCGACCGAGGTTGTTAGCCCTGCTTTGATACCTGTCTCAGCCAATATCAGCATAGCCCTTGCATCGGGATATTTCACGGCGTCGAGAGCTAAAATCCCCTTGCCGAGTGTCAGTAAATCCGGATACGCATCAAAACCTGTGCCGCAAGCCACAATGGGCGCTTCAGTATCAAGCTGAAGTTGTACGTTTGCAGGCGCACTGACCACTTCTTTACCGACTAATGTAGCAATACCATCGACGGCCACAAACTGCCCCCAATACACTTCACCCATGCGCGCATCAATGGCACACAGCACTTGCTCGGCTTGATGCTCGCTAATGGCCATTTGTGCCATTGCCGCTAAAGTTGAAATACCAATCACAGGCAAATCTAACCCCAGTGCCAGACCTTGGGTCATGCTAGTGCAAATACGGATCCCCGTAAAACTGCCAGGACCTCGACCATAGGCAATCGCCGCCACTTTATCTAAGCTAATGCCCGCTTGCTTGAGCACTGAATCGACCATAGGCAACAGACGCTGGCTGTGTTCACGCGGCGCATCGGCAAGTTCAGCATAAATCTGACCTTGATATTGCAGCGCAGCTGAGCAGGATTCGGTACAAGTGTCTAAGGCAAGAATACAAGCAGAGTGTTCGTGTGTTATTGTCATTTCAAAACCGGATTAGCGGGCAAGATTTCGCATCAAGTTGACCATTTCGGTATTGTGCGAATATGCCATGAGTAAACTGGCGCAAATAATAACATCAAATGCCCGAAAACAAAGGGCTAAGCAAGCAAGTCCGCTAAAATAGCGCCCGCATCATATCCAGTAGCAAATCAGGACTTGATGGATTTATGTGATCTAAGTCAATGATCGATAAACTCATTAAGGAATACCGCCAGCTTGGGGAAACTTTTTCAACTTTGCTTGTCAGAGCAGACAAGTCTGGATTGAATTCATTCCTTGCCATTCCTTTACTATTGTACGATTGCACTAACCCGCCTTCGATAAGGATATTTCATGTTAAACACGCCTCCATTGCGTCGCCTAAGACGCTTACGTAGTTCAGAAGCGATGCGCGATCTGTTGCGCGAAACCCATATTTCGTTAAGCGATCTCATCCATCCCCTGTTCATAGAAGAACACATCACCCACGCAGTGCCTATCTCCACGCTACCAGGTATCAGCCGTTTACCAGAGAGTGCACTGGCGGATGAAGTGCGCGAACTTTACGCCCTCGGGATCCGTTATGTTATGCCCTTTGGGATTTCGCACACTAAGGATGATAAAGGCAGCGACACGTGGGATGACAATGGCTTGCTCGCCCGCATGGTGCGCACCATTAAAGCCGCCGTGCCAGAAATGATGGTGATCCCCGACATTTGTTTTTGTGAATACACAGATCACGGCCATTGCGGCGTGGTACACAATAATGAAGTCTGCAACGATCTCACCGTCGAAAATTTAGTTAAGCAATCGGTGACTGCCGCCAAAGCGGGCGCCGACATGTTAGCGCCATCGGCCATGATGGACGGTCAAGTGAAAGCCATTCGCCAAGGGCTCGATGCCGCAGGTTTTGAGCATGTGGCGATTCTGGCCCACTCGGCAAAATTCGCCTCTTCCTTCTACGGTCCTTTTAGAGCGGCGGTCGATTGTGAACTCAGTGGTAACCGCAAGGGATATCAACTTGATTATGCCAACGGTCGCCAAGCCCTGTTAGAAGCCTCATTAGATGAAGCCGAAGGCGCCGATATCCTGATGGTTAAACCCGGTACGCCCTACTTAGATGTGTTAAGCCGTTTAAGACAAGAAACCCACTTACCACTCGCAGCCTATCAAGTCGGCGGCGAATATGCGGGCATCAAGTTTGCAGCACTTGCAGGTGCGTTGGATGAGCGTGCAGTGGTGACAGAAACGTTTGTCGGCTTAAAGCGAGCTGGAGCGGATTTGATTGTCAGCTATTACACCAAACAGTACGCCCAGTGGTTAGCCGAGAGTAGATAGTTACCTCGTTAACTACCGTTGCGGACATTAAAAAATCTATAAAAAACGCCACCTTTATCGGTGGCGTTTTTGTATTTAACATCCTGCACTTAATTAATTAGGCTTTTTGCAATCGTGCAAACAAGGCTTTCACTTTTTCGACTTTAGGGCGCACGACCATCTGACAGTAAGGTTGCTCACCGTGTAAAGCAAAGTAATCATTGTGATAATTTTCAGCGGGATAAAACGTCTCAAATGCTGACACTTGGGTCACAATAGGCGCATCAAAAACCTTAGCCGCCGCTAACTGAGTCAACATCGCGGTGGTTTGCTCAATCTGCTCGGCATTATGGGCAAACACCACAGAGCGATATTGTGGCCCCTTATCATTGCCTTGACGATTGAGCGTGGTCGGATCATGACTCTCAAAAAAGACCTGCAACAGCGTCGTAAAATCAATTTCCTCTGGGTTGAACTCGACATGCACAACCTCTGCATGGCCAGTTTGGCCCGAGCAAACCGATTTATAATCGGCATCATGGGCATCACCGCCAGCATAGCCAGAAGTGACGTTCACCACGCCTTTGATGCTTTGAAAGATAGCCTCGACGCACCAAAAACACCCAGCGCCAAAAGTCGCAAAGCTGTTCGATGCTGGTTCAACAGCATCATCCATCCCTTTAAAAACCATAGAAACGGAGTTAACACAGTGACGAATATTATTGGGGGTTAACATCTCACCTTCAAAAACATGGCCTAAATGGCCGCCACACTGGCTACAGACAATTTCGGTTCTGCGGCCATCGGCGTCGACATGGCGCGTTACGGCACCGGCAATTTCATCATCGAAGGCTGGCCAGCCACAATGGGCATTAAATTTATGCTCAGAGCGGTACAAGGGCGCATGGCATTTTTTGCATAAATACAAACCCTTGGCATCATGATCATAATACTCACCACTAAAGGGGCGTTCAGTGCCTTTCTCTTCGATAACATAGCGTTCAAAATCGGTCAGTTTGTTCATATTAATGCCCTTTCGACTCACGTCGTTGTCTATTTTGATACTCTTCATTCAGTTGATTAAGGAGCTGATCCATAAAAAGCCAACATAAGAACCAATCCAAGCAAGATTTCTTGCACTCGGCTTCAAAATGCGGCCGACATCAATCCATAACAACAAATCCAATAGCCCATACTAACGGGTTTGACGGCTAAAATCTTGCCACTTAAGTCAGTCCTAATCTATGCGTTTAAATCAGTGCTCATTAAGCGACAGCATAAGTGACGGAAAATACAGCAGTTGCTCTCACTCACCCTCGCTGAGTATTTGCACCCGCTACAGCGCACGGCTACACTTGCAGCGGGTCAAATTACAACTAAATATAACAAGTAGAAACCACAATGAAATTAGAAACCATTGATTACCGCGCTGAAAACAGTGCCCAGCAATTCGTTGAATCACTTAGGGAAACTGGCTTTGGTGTTTTATCTAATCATCCGATTGATAAGCGCTTAGCTGAAGACATCTACACCGAGTGGCAAGCCTTTTTTAACTCAGAAGCTAAAAACGACTACATGTTTAAAAAGGAAACCCACGACGGTTTCTTCCCAGCATCGATTTCTGAAACTGCCAAAGGCAACACAGTCAAAGACATTAAAGAGTATTACCACGTGTACCCCTGGGGCCGGATCCCCGATTCACTGCGTGCCAATATTCTCGCCTATTATGACAAAGCCAACGCGCTGGCCGCTGAGCTCTTAGAGTGGATTGAAACCTACTCACCCGAAGACGTAAAAGCCAAGTTTTCGATGCCATTGCCGGAAATGATCGCCAACAGCCAAAAAACCTTGCTGCGCATTCTGCATTACCCGCCGATGACGGGCAGTGAAGAAATGGGCGCCATTCGCGCTGCAGCCCACGAAGACATCAACCTTATCACTGTGTTACCTGCCGCCAATGAGCCTGGGTTACAAGTTAAAGCCAAAGATGGAACTTGGTTAGATGTCCCCAGTGATTTTGGCAGCATCATTATCAATATCGGTGACATGCTACAGGAAGCGTCTGGCGGCTATTTCCCGTCGACGTCACATCGCGTCATCAATCCTGAAGGTACGGATAAAACCAAGCCAAGGATCTCTTTGCCGTTATTTTTGCATCCAAACCCTGCTGTCGTGCTGTCTGAGCGTTATACCGCCGACAGTTATTTGATGGAAAGACTGCGCGAACTAGGGGTTATTTAACCCTTAATTCAGCCTATTAATCCGAGTGACAATTGCAAGATACAGTCAAGGATTAAGCGATTAAAGCGCCTTAGGGCGCTTTTTTTATGACATTCGCCACCTTCAAGGTAGAATAGCCGTTCTTTAAGTTATTTAGGACAAGGCGTTATCATGGCAATTCAGTGGTATCCAGGGCATATGCACAAGGCACGCAAAGAGATTGAAGAGGCAATGCCTCAGGTCGATCTTGTTATCGAAGTGCTGGACGCGCGTATTCCCTACAGTAGCGAAAACCCCATGGTGGCTCAGCTTCGAGGCGACAAACCTTGTATCAAACTGCTCAATAAATCTGATCTGGCCGATCCAGAGATCACTGCGCAATGGATTGAATACTTAGAACGCGAACAAGGCGTAAAAGCCACGGCGATCACCACACTGCAAGCGGCGATGGTGAAAAAGATCCCTGATATCTGCCGCAAGTTAGTACCGAGTCGCGATAAAACCGAAAAAGACATTCGCACTATGATCATGGGGATCCCCAACGTCGGAAAATCCACCATCATCAATACCTTAGCAGGCCGTGTTATCGCCAAAACCGGTAACGAACCTGCGGTGACCAAAACCCAGCAAAGGATCAATTTACGTAACGGTATCGTACTCTCGGACACCCCAGGGATTTTGTGGCCCAAAGTGGATAACGAAGCGAGCAGCTATCGCCTCGCCGTCACTGGTGCCATTAAAGATACCGCAATGGAATATGAAGATGTGGCCCTGTTCGCCGCTAAGTATTTCTTAACCGCTTATCCAAAAGAGATTTGTGAGCGCTACAACCTCAGTGAATTACCAAAGGATGATGTGGCTTTACTTGAAGCAATTGGCCGTAAACGTGGCGCACTGCGTCCCGGTGGTCGCATCGATATGCACAAGGCATCTGAGTTATTGCTGCATGAATACCGCTCAGGCAAAATCGGCCTCCTCTCGTTAGAAACGCCTGCGATGGCCGAGCTTGAGAAGATTGAAGTCGCCCGCATCATGGCCATAAAAGAAGCCGAGAAAGAAGCCAAACTGGCGAATGAAAAACTGAAACGTTCAGGCAAACGCCATAACGACTAAGCCATCACGACTAAATCAGCTTGCGACTCTGCGAGCGTTGAAAATAACGCGCGGAGTGTGTTGAAGATAAGGCGCTGATGACTTTGATATTCAAGCTTATTAGGCTAATTCATCAAATTTAAAATTTAAGCCAGCATATTGAATATGCTGGCTTTTTTATTCGCCTAAATAATAGCGTTAACAAACACTGTCACGCGCAACTACTTTTGCGCACCTGAGGCCAGCTTATCAAGCAAGGCATCCATACTCTGCTCTAATAAATCCAACACCAGTTCAAAGCCCTGCTCGCCACCATAGTAAGGATCCGGCACTTCTGTGACTTGCGTATCCGCATAGGAGAGCATTAACTGTAACTTGTACTGAAACTCGAGCGGACAACGGCTACGCAAATCCGCTAAATTGGCCTTATCCGCCGCCAAAATTAAATCAAAATGTTCAAAGTCGGCATCCACAACCTGCCGAGCCCGCATTCCATCGAAACTAAAACCCCGCTTTTTCCCCGCCGCCATAGCACGGCTATCAGGCCTATCCCCTTGGTGATAACCAATAGTACCCGCAGAGTCCACCTCAATATTAAGCCTGCGCTGCGCAACCTTAAAGCGGCACACAGCTTCTGCCGTCGGTGAGCGACAAATATTGCCCATACACACCATTAATATGCATTGCACTCTCGCCTCTTTCATTTCATTCAATCCTTCAACAGTCAAAGCTTATCCATCGTCATGATTAAGTGATTAAATGTGGTTTGTGCCTGAATTGTCAAATTAAGGCGACATAGGAGTGAAATCATTGCCAATTAATCAGTAAATATGGAAGGTTTGTTTTAATTTATACATTAACGTTCATCGTGATACGCCAGTATTCGCTAGGTTATCAACATCATGTTCGACTTGTCGCGCAGCCACTTATCACACTTTATGCTTTTACAATACACTCTATATGACATGATTTGTATATATGATAAAGGGCAACACATTGAACTCAAGTGGTATCACTCAGTATCTGCTTAACAATTCATGTGTGGTCTATTTAATAAATCTTCAGCCGTACTTGTAAATACTAGATAAATACCACAAAAACTAATAATTTCACTTGATATGGTTCTTTTATCGGCTAGGTTTATAACTGCATGTACGGTTTAAACGATTATGAACTTACAAACCGCTGCAAATTCACTGGAATAAAAAAATAAGCAACAGAGTACAACAAGAGGAAATGTGAAATGGATTTTATTGAAAGGATTGATGTTCTCTCTAAACGTATCCCACAAATTGCTAGTAGCCTTCAAACCGAAGAAGCGACAAAGAATGCCTTAATCATGCCCTTCCTGCATACAGTTTTGGGATATGACGTATTCAATCCCAATGAAGTTGTTCCGGAATTTACTGCCGATACTGCCTGTAAGAAAGGTGAAAAAGTAGATTATGCTTTAATGAAAGATGGCGAAGTACAAATACTGATAGAATGTAAAAAGTACAACGAAAAACTATCAATAAAACATGCTGCTCAGCTATTTCGTTATTTTTCAGTAACGAACGCCCGTCTTGCCATTTTGACAAATGGCACTGAGTATCAGTTCTATACCGACCTAGATGCTCCAAATAAAATGGATGAAAAACCATTTCTTACACTGGATCTGGAAAATATTGACGAGCATTTAATTCCTGAAGTAAAGAAACTCACTAAAAGTTCATTCGATGTAGATTCCATCGTAAGTGCAGCAGGTGAACTTAAGTACTTAAGCCAAATAAAACGTATCATAAGCGAGCAGTTTAAAGAACCTGAGGACGAATTCATCCGCTTTTTTGCCTCAAGAGCCTACGATGGTGTTCTCACACCCAAAGTGAAACACCAATTCGCTGAGATTACGCATAAAGCACTAAGACAATTTCTAAGCGACAGTATCAATGAACGATTAAAATCTGCTATTGGTGGAGATAAGCCAGTTATTGAAGATAAAAACTCAAGCGAGTCTTTAATAATTTCCGATGACGAAAAAATTAAAGTCATTACAACAGATGAAGAAATAGAAGGTTTCAATATTATTAAAGCCATCTTGAGACAAAAATTAGAAGTAAATAGAATTATTGCGAGAGATACACAAAGCTACTTTGGTGTGTTACTAGATGACAACAATCGTAAGCCTTTATGTCGATTGCACTTTAATGCTAAACAAAAATACCTTGGATTAATGGATGCTAATAAAAATGAAACTCGTCATCCCATTAGTTCAGTAGACGATATTTTTAGTTATAGTGAACAACTACTTACTACAGTCACTTTTTACGAGTAATAATTTAAATACTAGCGGAGCAGTATTGCGGGCAGAACTGCCCGCTAGTTTCCTTCTTGCGATGAAATGACTTTATTACTCTCATCTAAATCGGCGCGTACCCGCAGGAAACTGGCAAATCTGGGTAAGCCATTTACTGTAAGACCCAGATATTTATAGGTGATGATTGCGCCCACGGCGGGGGGATGTTGGCGCTCTGCGAGATTAAAACCTGTGCCTATGTTGAAAATCCGGCCGTCTGGGGTTTGCACTCTTATTGCACCCATTTGCCCTGCAAATTGACCTTTCCCTGGTATATGGCCGATCACTGTCGCTTCAGCATCATAATAGGGTTTTAATTTCATCAAATTAGGATTGCGGCCACTGACATACGTCGCTGAGCTGCGATGCAGCATTAATCCTTCAGCGCCTTTAGCAACTAAACTATCAAGTTTTTGATACAGAGCTTCAAGACTGTCCACTTGGAACTGCGCTATGACTTCAAGATAATGCGATTTACCACTTAATTCGGTTAACGCAAATTGATAGCGATGCTGAAAGTCGCCACCCGCCTTGGGCACATCGAACACCATAAACCGCACTTTGCGCCAATCATCATCCTTAGTTGAGGTTTGTCGAACTATGCTCGACATAGCCTCAAACTGGCCTCGCCCAAGCCATAATTCACCATCGAGGGGATAATTCGGAAAATTCGCGATAAACCAAGTTGGAGCAGCAATAAGATTACCTTGCCGAGTCAATAATGCCTCTCCATTCCAGTAACCTCGTACCCCGTCGAGTTTTTCGCTAATCAAAAAGTCCTGAATATGAATCTCTTGCTGGGCATCAAACTCAGTTGCCAACTGTATCGAAGGTAGTGAGGTTTGTGCATAGGTCACTGGGACTAAACAACCGAATATTAGCAGACTGAGTAAGAGCTGACGTTGTTTGAAAAACCGAAAGCGGATAAAACGATGAAATGTTAAATCTTGTAACGGGCTGATATGAGTCATTCCCTTGCTCACTCTGACAATATATCCTTCATCAAGCTTAGAACGCATAGCTCAAGTTGCACTAAAAAACCGTCGAAAGTCACTAAGCGCCTAAGTTAACAACGAATGTTGATGACGATTTTACTCAGTTAATTGTTTATGCGCTTTTCATCTCGGGCTATACTGCGGCCAAATTTATTGACTCAGTCAAATGTTAAAATCCACAACAGTTGGTTTTATCAAACCTGTTTGAATGAGCAACACCTCAGCGCGTTGTCGCTAATGTCTATTGGAAACACTATGAAACCAGCCAACAATCACGGTATTAAACGCATTTTCAGAGCGACGGGATTTTCGATGAAGGGCTTAAAGGCCGCTTGGGTCCACGAAGCCGCTTTTAGACAGGAATTAATGTTGGCCATCGTCATGTTACCCGTGGCTTTGTGGGTTGATATCAGCACGATTGAACGTTTGTTGCTGATTTTTACACTGTTTATTGTGTTGATTGTTGAGCTTTTAAACTCGGCGATTGAAGCTGTGGTCGATCGTGTCGGCAGTGAAATTCACCCACTAAGCGGCCAAGCCAAGGACATTGCCTCGGCTGCCGTGTTTATGAGTCTTGCGCTGTGTGGATTAACTTGGCTGGTCGTATTGGCGCCACTGGTGTTTTAACACCGACGTTTTAGATAGTCGCATGAGCAAACACTGAGCCATCGTCCCTTAAAAAATCGATGGCTTGTTTGATCTGGGCTAAACGATCATTTTCCGCCCAATAGGCAACATACACATTTCTTGAAATGGCGCTGGCGCCACTAACGTGATGCAATTCGCCGCTGCGCAAAGCATGCTGCACCAAATGCTCGGGTAAGAAAGCACAACCACCATTATTTAAGATGAAATCCAAGGCGATACGCGCAGAGCTCGTGTGCAGTGTAGGAACAGGCAGCGACGCATATTCCTGCGCATGCACAATATTAAACGCCGTCCCCCAATCCACTTTTACATATTGCCCCGGCACCACGGCATTCACCGTTTGACCTTTTAGGCTCGAAACTAACAGCAAATTAATTTGCCCCAGCTGCACTAATTCAAATTGATCAAGCTTTGGCGGATCGAATGAAATCGCGATATCGAGGGTGCGGTCCATTAATTGGCGCGTCATCGCATTGGCTGGCAACACTTCGGTGCGCAGCGCAACGCCGGGCAGCCCCACGTGCAATCCCTGTAAATAACCTTGCAAATAGGCATCCCATATATTCGGCCCTGCACCAATGGCAAGCTGAGTCGACTGTAACTGACTCAGGGAAACATCTTGTTTAGCCCGCTCCCACGCCGTTAATACTGCTTCGGCATGGCCAAGCATGCGCTCGCCTGCGGGTGTGGGCTGAATGTTATTACGCTGCCGCTCAAACAGCGCGACGCCTAAAATGCTCTCAAGCTGTTTGACTCGAAAACTCACGGCACTGCGCGTGAGATACAGATTCTCGGCCGCTTTACCGAAATGGCGAGTACGGGAGACTTCAAGAAAGGTTTTCAGTAAATCGGTATCCATAAAAATTCTTGACCAACATAGGCAAATTTTTTTGATTTATAAATCAATAATACTAGCCAATACTCCAGTTGCAAATCTTTGTATATCAAAAACTAGAGGGTATCTGCCATGTCTGAACAGTCTTTTTCAAACGCTAACAAGGGTTCTGAGACGTTTAACGGCTCAGCTGCTGCCAGTTTTGTCTCGCAAAAACGTTTCTACGACGACACGAATTTCCCCAAAGGCTTCAAACGAAGCGGCGATTTTACTAATAAGGAAGCTGAACTGCTTGAATTGCATGGTCATGCAATGAAGAATTTGGCCGAAGGTAAAACCTTGCCCTGCACCTCCGATGAAGCTCAATTTGTGGAAGTCGCCAAAGGAAATATCGCGCCCAGTAGCTTGTTAGAGCAGATCTGGGTAAAGTATCGCAGGCTCGCCATGGGGAAACCCTTTTATGCCGTGGTTGGTACAGTGCATTTGCCTGCAACCAAGCCCGAAATAGAAGTTGAGGCCGAGGCTGTATTTGATATTGAAGATGATGTTCAGGATGAACCTGAACCCGAGGATAAAGAATGAAGATTAAGGTTTGCTACTAAATGCGTGGTTGGATTTTATATAAAGAAACCGCGACTCAGCTAAAACCTGAATGGTATGAAATTGAGCGTCTACTGGCGGCAGCAAAAGCCGACAACATACAGTTGGAAGTTTACGCACCTGATGAATTTGATCTGACTGTCACCAGAGAAGATAACAAGAGTATTTTATTGAATGGGCAAGCCGTCGAACTGCCCGATTTTATTATTCCGCGAATGGGATCAGGCACAACTTACTTTGCCTTAGCCATTATTCGCCACTTAGAAAGATTAGGGGTGTATTGCCTCAATCCTTCTAAAGCCATTGAAATCGTTAAAGACAAATTATTCTCCCAGCAATTGTTGGCAGAGAAGAATTTGCCTACGCCTAAAACTATGTTGGTTAAATTCCCCGTTGATATCGCCCTTGTAGAGCGCCATCTCGGCTTTCCTGTGGTGATTAAAACGCTTTCTGGCTCACAGGGCAGCGGTGTGTTTTTATCCCATAAGGCACGTGAATTTGACGATCTAATGCAGTTAATTGAAGCGACCAACAAAAACGCTAACATTATTCTGCAAGAGTTTATCGCTAACAGCCATGGCCGCGATCTTCGGGTATTTACCATCGGTGGTCGTGTTGCAGGTTGCTACGAAAGGCGTGGTCAAGAAGACAGCTTTAAAGCCAATGTCAGTGCCGGCGGCTCAGCGCGTCCATTTCAGATCACTCCTGAAATTGAATGGCTTGCCACGCAAACAGCCAATATTCTCGATCTCGATGTTGCGGGTATCGATTTATTGTTTGATAACGGCCATTACAAAATTTGCGAAGCAAACTCATCCCCAGGATTTGAAGGCTTAGAATCCTGTTTGAATGTGGATATTGCCGCGCAAATTTTACACTTTATTCGCATCCGTTTAGGCATGTTTAATAAAGATGAGCCAAGTAGCCCCAAAGTGGTCATTACTGACAATGTAGAAACGTCTGTGACGTCCGTTATCGAGCCTAAATAGCGGACCAGCGATATAATATCAATATCTAGCGGTATCACGCCGCTAGATATTCTTAAATTGATTACTATCCCCATTTATCATGTTTCACATCCATTGGCATCTCGCGCCACAAGCAAAGCTGCAATACTGAAGTCATTTCTAGGTAGCACTAGTCCCTCCCTTACCGTTTGCGTTAGCCTTCAATCCACAATTGATGTGATGTTTCGCTCAAATTTCATTCAATGCCGCTAAAATAAGTCCTACTTTTGTTTTAAATCACAAATTTTCGCATTTTTTAAAACATTTTATTCACATCGCGAAATTTGCTGTTAAACTCCAAATGTCGATTTTTTTATGGCACTAAAGTCTGACCTTATCGCTAAACATAATAAGAATAATGCTGGAGTTACTCCTTAACATGTCGATTCGCCTGTTACCCCTCATCATAGCGTCACTCGTCAGCACTCAAGTGCAAGCCGATGACTTTACTATTCAATTAGGCGGCTTCTACTCGCAATCAGACACCAATATGGAAGTCACTAACCCAGTTTCGGGTAATAACTTCACCTTAGATTATGAATCTGATCTCAAACTCGCTGAAAACGAATTCCTGCCTTTTATCGAGTTAAATTATCACTTCAACGAGCGGCACAATATCTACCTCGACTGGAAACAACTCCACCGTAGCGCCGACACCCAAGCCCTAGCCAAACCCTTCCAGCTCGAAATCAACGACACCATTTACGATATCAAAGCCGGCGGTAAACTCAGTTCAACCTTAAACATCGATGTGCTGCGCTTAGGCTATGGTTATGATGTCTTTCAAGGCAGTAACTATGATGTGGGTCTGTCATTTGGTTTACACACTATGTTTATCAAGACAGGTTTTGAAGGTGTGATTGGTGTTTGCGCTTCGTCAGAATTACTCAATAACGTCTGTGGTAGCCAAGCGATTCCGCGCATTGTTGATGAAAATGTCACTGCGCCACTGCCGGACTTTGGCATTTATGGTCAGTATGAGTTTGTTCCCGGTTGGCAAGTCACCAGCCATGCACAGTATTTCTACATCACACTCAATGATGTAAAAGGCGAGCTTGTTGATATTAAAGTCGGTGTTGATGCACAAATCACCCCGAACTGGCGCATGAGCGTGGCCTATAACTACTACAAAGTTGATGTGGATATCGCCCAAAACTCGCCGAATAAAGACACTCAAATTGCCGATTACAACATTTATTACAGCTTTATCGGCCCTATGCTTTCCATCAGTTATTCTTTTTAATTCAAATATATTCCATTAAGACTCTTATTGTCTTAAATCGCTACGCCTCGCTAAAACTATCGCTCAATTCCCAGCTAAAATCAGTGCTAAAAATAAGGGCACCTACTGGCGCCCTCATGATTCAACTCATTAACACTATTTACGCCCATCTTGCTCGCGCTTGGCTTTAAAGTCGGATGACTCAAGCCAATGGGGCCAATCGGTACTATTGGCTAAGCTGGTAATCATACTGGCGATAAGGTCTAAATCTTGGCTGACACCACCTAAATTCCAGCTTGGATCATAATCGTCGGCAGGCTTGTGATATTTATGGGCGATATAATCAGGATCGGTATCCCCAAGGCTCATAAATAGCAATCCAGGTACACCTTGTTGTGCCAGCGCAAAGTGGTCCGATCTAAACATCAACCCATTCTGCGGTCTTGGATCACCTTTAACTAAACGGTCTTGGGCCTTCGCGGCTTTGTCTAAGTATTGCTCTAACTCAGACACGCCTTCGCCATAACGCAAAATGTAATCCACGCCCTTATTCACATTCATGCCATCAATATTTAAAAAAGCGACAATGTTTTTCGTGGGCACACTCGGATGCTGAGCAAAATGCTGTGCACCAATCAGACCCGTTTCTTCCGCCGTAAAGGCACTGAAGAGCACCGAGCGATCCAGTGGCGCCATCTTGGCTTGCTGTTTGAAGTAACGCGCCAAGGCTAAAACCCCCGCCACACCGCTGGCATTATCGACAGCTCCGTTCAAAATCTCTGACTTACCGTCTTCAATCACAGTGCCAAGATGATCCCAATGGGCATGCATCATCACCACTTCGTCGGGGCGCGTTTTACCTGGCAGTAAAGCCGCGACGTTATGGGACTCAGCGCGTTCAATTTTATTGTTTAACGTGAGCTGGGCGCTCAACTTAAGTGGGATCGCCTTAAAGTTTGGCTTGGCTGCTTGCTGCTTTAAGGTATCAAAATCCAATCCTGCTTTAGTAAAGATTTTTTGCGCGGTTTCGTGCTGTACCCAGCCCATGACGCCAACTTGGCCTTGGTTATTATTGGCATCGACCAGAGTGAACTTAGTGCCCGTGTTGGAGTTTTGCACCACACCCCAGCCATAGGCGGCAGGCGCGGTTTCATGGACAATAAACACAGCCTCAGCACCTTGACGCGCGGCTTCCTCATACTTATAAGTCCAGCGACCGTAATAGGTCATGGCATTGCCTTTAAATACCGCAGGGTCTTGAGTCGCAAAGCCAGGGTCATTTACGAGCACAATAACGGTTTTGCCTTTTACATCTAACCCTTGGTAATCATTCCAGCCATATTCGGGCGCATTGATCCCGTAGCCGACAAACACCACATCGCTTTTATTCAGGCTCACGGTTTCGGCGACTCTTTGGGTTCTCGCGGTAAATTCACTGCCATTGGCAAATTTAAGTCCGCCGATATCAAGCTGCATATTTTGATCTGCGCTAATTTGCGCCAAAGGCACGGCCTGCAGATAACTGTCGCCAAATCCAGGTTTGAGACCCATATCTTTAAATGCTTTCACTAAATAGTCTAAAGTTAAGGTTTCACCTTCAGACAAAGGCGCACGTCCACCGAAGGCGTCACTGGCTAAGGTTTTAACATCGGTTCGGTATTGCGCGAGATCGAGGCTTTGCACAAATGCGGTTTCAGCAAAGACGGGTAATGAGATAGTGGCCATCAGACTTGTGGCTAAGATGATATTTTTCACAACTTTCTCCCAAGTTATTATCATTATTTGATTTTAAGGATAGACTTTACCATATCATCTTTAGTTTATGATGGAAGTCTTAGCGCAAACGGAGTCGCTGCTGCCCAAGCACAAACGGTGTTCATGCCTTCATCGAACCGACGATGCTTGCGGTTAGTCTTGAACAGATAACAACAGAATAAAATAGCGAAAATCTTAAAATATCCGTTTATTTTCATTAAGTAAGGTAACAATATGTCGCTAGAGTTATTACAAGCCGCTGCACTGAATCTCAAAAAAGCAGTGCCTCTGATGCTCAAACATAAAATTCCGACCACCCCGGTTAACTATGCGCTTTGGTACACTTATGTTGGTGAACAGAATCCCGAATTAAATCAACGACTCGATACCGTTATCGCCCAGTACAACACCTGTCCTCCTGTGAGTAGCGAACTCTTATATCGCCAGTATGTTGCCGATCCCGTTGAACTCGATGTCCGCGAAATGCGCCAGAATCTGGATGCTATGGTGACTGAGCTGTCCCAATCGCTCAAAGATACCAATCTGGATGCCAATGAATTCCAGTCGCGCATCGAGAGTAATTTTGAAAAGCTCAACCGCATCGAAGATGAGGGTTTTAGTGTTGAGCAAGTGCTCGATCTGGTGCGCAGTTTAGTGAAAGAGTCGGACAATATTCGCTCGAGCACTGAGTTTTTTACCGGACAATTGCAAAAAGCGCAAACCGAAATCGATGCGCTAAAGAAAAAGCTCGAACAGACAGAAAAAGATGTGCTCTACGATGCGCTGACTGGCTGCTTTAATCGCCGCGCCTTCGACAGCGATTTTGCCGGCATGTTGGCCCAAGCGCCCTTAGGCACCTGCTTGATCTTGGCCGATATCGACCATTTTAAAGTGTTTAACGACACCTATGGCCACCAGCTCGGCGACCAAGTGTTACGCGCCGTGGCGAAACGGCTACAGGAATCCTGCCGCGATGGCGCGAAACTGTATCGTTTTGGCGGTGAAGAATTTGTGATTATTGTGCCTAAAAGTCAGTTACGCATCGCAAGGCAACTGGCCGAAGCCATGCGCCGTGGGCTCGAAAAGCTCAGTTTGAAAGACAGACGTAAAGATGAGCGCATCAATAATATCAGTGCCTCATTTGGGGTTGCCCAATGGCAAGAAAAACAAACGGGCATGCAGTTGATTGAAGCGGCAGATAAATTACTTTATGACGCTAAACGTTTAGGTCGAAATCGCGTGTTACCGATCAGCAACTAATTGTGATGACCTGAGAGTGATGACCTGAGAGTAATTACATGAGAGTCATGACCGAAACGCAATGAATTAGCCTGAAGCCGATGATTAGGCTTCAGGCTAGGATGATTAAAAGACAGTCATTTGGCGGTTACTGATAAGCACTATTTAGTTAACATTATTAGCTCAAAGCAGCCTTAACGCTTTGGTTGAAGATTGCGCTAAGGCTTAAATTAACGTGCGACCTAATGGGTGAAACTGCGCGATACAGAAGCGACCTTCCCTTGCATCCCATTCCCAGTTGAAGCTGAAACATCGGCACTAGCCGTATCCATTGATTCATCCTCAACTGGTATCGCCTGCACCACAAAGCGCAGTTCGGCGCCGCCTTGAAGTCCATCGAAGGGATAACAAGTGATTAAGGTTAAGCGATTATCATCGGATGGCGCCATAAACTGCGTTTCAGTTTCATGCACCACCTGAGTCGCAACCACTTCATAAATAATGTTATTTCCCTTAAGCGTCTGCAGCGATAGTCGGCGACCCACCGCCATGCCATTGAGGATCGCAAAATGCGTGTCCCTGTGACCGGCAATCACAGTATTGCCCTTTTGCCCCGCTGGCGCGCTGGACAATACTAGACTCGGACCAAAGGCCAAATTTCGCCCTGAAGCCCCCGCCAACACATATAAACTGTCATTAAGCTCGGCTTCAATATCGCTATTAGCCGCCGCTTGTTCACGATAAATGGACAGCTTTGCCACGGGATAAGTATCCGCCCATGACCAAGGCTTATGAGATTGTCCATCGGCTAAGGTTTTAGTCCACGCCTGTTCAATCAAATACTGGGCAAAGTGTGCTTTAGCTTGCATATAGAGTCCCTTTCCTAACAATGTTGCGCCAATTAAAAATAATCCCACCACTAAAAATCGCTGTGTTCTGCCTTTACTCATCGGGCTTTACTCGTCGTTCATGATTCATTGGTTCATCTATGACAGGCAAGCGCCACCATGGCTGCCTTCTCTTCGCGTTTTTGTCGCAGAATCGATCCCATAAGTACCAAGGCCAGCAGCAAGGTAAGCGCACCCAATAACATATCCAAACGGCTCGAGGTCGCAGTTTGTGGCAAGGCACCAAAAGGCTGCCAACCTAAGGGCAAGTGCTGACGCACCAAGGCATCGCGGCTCATTGCGGTTGAATCTATTGGAGTTAAGTCCACCGCCACTAAACTGGTATAAGCGCTGACTAAGTGATAATTCATCGACAAGGCCGTGACTTGCTGCTTTACCTTGTCATCATTCGCGCCATTTTTACTCAGCTCCAATGCACCAATCTGTTTACGCGCCCAGAGTAAATCTAAACCCGCACCTTGATTGGTGATAAGTCCCGCTGAGTTGTCCTGAAGCGATAACGACTGTTGCCAGTTTTTATGCCCTTGGCGACCTGAGATCACTAATTCCTGCGGCTCACGGGCGCTGCGTTTTAGACTCACAAGCACAGGCTCGCCGCGATACAAATCTGCAATCGGTGACGGCCAGTAATCGGGCACACTGCCATCGTCATAACGCACTTGAATATCGGTTAATACGGGATATTGAATTTTGCTCAGCAAGGCGCTGATCTTCTCGTCGACTTCATCCACTTTGCCAATATAAGTAAAAGTGCCACGACCCAGTTCAGCCGCCCTTTGCATAAAGTGAGAATTAGGCGCTGAGCCTATGCCGACAGTAAACAAGCGGCTCTCACCGATTTGGTAGCGGATCAAATCGAACAAGGCTTGTTCATTGCCCACAGAGCCGTCGGTCATAAAGATCACTTGGCGCAAAGGCTGCACTGCATCGGGCGAGGCACTGCCCAATGATTTTGGCAAGGCAGCATCCAGTGCCAGCGCCATTTCGGTGCCACCATCGGCTTGTAAACGGCTCACAAATTGACGGGCACGAGACAAATTCGACGAGGTCGCCGGTAATGGTGTCGCTGAAAACTGAGACAGACTGGAATTAAATTCGATAATGTTAAAACTATCCTCGGGCTTCAGTCCTTTTAATGCATAAAGCAGTGCATTTTTGGCTTGAACGATAGAATCCCCCGCCATAGAGCCCGAAGTATCAATCACCAAAATTAATTCACGGGGCAAGCTCGGCTGGTTACTCTTTTCGACCTTAGGAGGCAACACCATGACGAGACTGTAATTATCTTCATTTACGCCGTTAGCTTTGCTGGTTTCAAGCGTGTCCTGAGACAAATTATCGCCATCGGGTTTATGGGTCTTACCCTGTTGATTAAACACCCAAGCCATTGGACTCGTACCCTACTGTACGCGCCATTGTAGTACAAAGTCACGATTGGCAGGCACGCGTTGTGCCAGTGAAACATCGACGCCGCTATTGGTTTGCTTGAGTTTAATGTCATGGTAAGGACTCTCAATTGACGCCTTATCAACCCCCTTTGCCAGCAAGACTTGAATGTCCGTCTCGAGCACAGGATCGCGTCCATTGGCGCCGTCCCGCACAGGCGCCACAATCCGGTCAGCATCAAACACCTGCGAGCTGGTCACTCGGCTCGATTGGCGTGCCATAGGCTCATTTGAGTCGCTAGCACTGGCGTCAGAGGTTAAGCCCGGGATATACCGAGGCGCGACCACCAGCGGAAAACGTAGGCTAAACAAGCCATCTTCATATTTGATACTCTCCTGATAGCTGATTTCGACAATCAACTCTTCCTGCGGTGCTAGGTTGGCCACTTCGGTCGTGAACATATTTGGCCGCTCTTGGCTCACTAAGCTGGCACGTTTGCCCTCAGCTTTGGCTTGCTCAAAAATCTGCTTAGCCTCGGCCTTAGGATGAATTTGCCCTTCGATAACCCTTTGGCCGATATGTAATCGCAGCGAATCCACCGCGGCCTCATTGGGCAGCGGGAACAGATATTGCCCATTCAACACAAACTCAGTGTTATTGCGAAAAACCTGCTTCACGCTAACGCGATTACTTAAGCCAGAGACTTGCATCGACACTTGTGTATCGAGTGGCAAAGATGGCACCCAAGCGCCGCTCGGCTGACGATAAAGCAACAAACCCTGAGTAATGTCATCGTAATTAATGACCTGTGATTCTACCGTACTTTGAGCAGTATTTTGGCCGACCAGCGCCGAGGCAATATTCTGCGGCTCAGACAATGTGCCCGTGCTATTGGGTGAGGCTAATGCCACAAAAGGCAAGCCCCAACATACGGCGGCACTGATCATTAATATCGCTAAGCTTTCGCTGATTTCTTTTACCCTTTTCCCTGTGATCATCACAAAGGCTTCCTTCTTGCTATTAACTAATATGGACTGACGTTCGCAGTCGTTAAAATGAATGTTCTAAATTGACGGCTTAGAATGGACGACTAACATCGACTGCTATTGCGCCGTGCGCGTTGCCATCAAGGTTGAATGAGGCTGTAAGGTCAAGGTCACACGGCGATCGAACACATCCGATTCCCTGTCCTGCTCCGCTTGCAGTGGCGATAAAGCGCCAAAGGCTTGTGTTGTCATGCGTTCAGCGGCGACGCCTTGCTTAATCAGGTAGCCACGGACTTCCAGTAAACGTTGCTCAGAAAGGGCTTGGTTGTAGCTCACATCCCCGCGGCGATCGGCATAGCCTTTCAATTCCAAATTAAGCTCAGGCGACAGATTCATCACCTCGGCCACATCATCTAATTGGGGCAAAAAATGCGATTCGACCTCAGAGGAACCGGTGCGAAACTGCACGTTTAGCCCTAGGGCGAGTTCACTGAGCAATTGACGTTGCGCAGATAGCAACTCATCAAGCTCTTGCTGCGCCTTGGCATACTCGCTAGCGCGTTTTTCGGCAGTTTGTTGCTTGACACTCAACTCGGATAATTGCGACTCTTGCAGGTTGATCTGTCTTTGCTGAACGTGCAGCGTGTCTGTGTCGCTAACCGACTTACCAATCAAGGTGCCAGTGAATGCACCAATAATGGCCCCCACTGGGCCACCGACTAACGCGCCCACTAAAGCCCCACCACCGAGGCCAATTAAGGCTTCTGGCTGTTCGTCCTCATTTGCGTATTCGCCATCCATCGCCATTCCGCTGGCATCGACATCATTATCTAAGCTGCGCTCCTGTCCTTGAGCTTGGTTTTGCAGTGAAACCCGCGCCGACACACTGGCGACTGGCGCGCTTAATAAACTCAAAACCAACAAATTAATTAGTGTCTTTTTCATCATCTCATTCCTTTTTGATTATTAGCTGAGCTTGCACTCGAACCTGAACAACAAGTTCAAAACCCCATCAGGTCAAAACGGGTGCAAAACTGAATGCGGCTATTAAACACAAGTGGAATGGCATGAGCAGGGATGGAAAATGGCAATGCAACTATCAATTGTGGCAACAAAATGGCAATTGCATTTGTGGCCTTTTATCTCGGGTAAAATCCTGTATAGTCACGAAAACTTACTCCCCCAAGTCAATAGGAATATGGCTCTATGAAGCGTATCGCCATAGTGGAAGATGAAGCGGCCATTCGCGAGAATTACAAGGACGTGCTGCAACAACACGGTTACAGCGTACAAACCTATGCTGACAGACCGTCAGCCATGTTAGCCTTTAATACTCGTTTACCGGATTTAGCCATTATCGACATCGGCTTAGGCAATGAAATTGACGGTGGCTTTATGCTGTGTCAGTCACTGCGCGCCATGTCGAATACACTCCCTATCATCTTTTTAACCGCCCGAGACAGTGACTTTGATACTGTGTGTGGCCTGCGTTTAGGCGCCGATGATTACTTGAGTAAAGAAGTGAGTTTCCCCCATTTAACTGCGCGCTTAGCGGCCTTGTTTCGCCGCTCCGAGCTTGCGGCCAGCCAAACAGCGCAGGAAAACCTGCTTGAGCGTGGCCCACTGACGATTGATGCCAATCGCATGCAAGTCTATTGGAACCAATTGCCGATTGAGCTTACCGTCACCGAATTTTGGATGGTGCACGCGTTAGCCAAACACCCGGGCCATGTGCGCAGCCGCCATGAGTTAATGCAAGAGGCGAAGATTTTTGTCGATGACAGCACGATCACTTCCCATGTGAAACGCATTCGCAAGAAGTTCATCGCCACCGCACCTGAGTTTGACTGTATCGATACGGTTTATGGCATGGGTTATCGCTGGGACAGCTTAGCCTGAACTCTCGCGATACCTTGATGCACGTAACCTTGAGCCAATACACTTTTGATCCCATTGATGCTGATCCCTAACTTATGACACGTTTCCCCTTTGGTCTACGCACTAAAGTCATCGGCCTTAGCCTGTTTTTGCTCTGCCTACCTTGGCTGGGGTACCAATATGTGTGGGAGATGGAAAAGTATCTTCGCCACGGTCAAGAACGCACCTTAGAAGGCACGACTCAGGCACTGGCCACCGCGCTGCACGAACGGCCGAAATTGTTCGATGGACAAGCGAGCTTTTTAAAGCAAGTGGAAAAGAGTCGCGATCTGTACGCCTATCAACTCAATGGGGCGATTCTGCTCGACGGCAAACTTAACGAATGGGAAGAGTATCAGCACAGATTTATCCAGTACGGTGAGGCGCATCAGATCATGCGCGCCGAGCCTAACGCTCCGCTGACCTTAAGCTTTACCCACATGGTCGGCCAGTATGATGGTTATCTGTATGCCTTCTTTCAAGTGACCGACCCAACTGTGGTGCTGCGTGGCAAAAATGCCTTAAGTGTCGATAGAAACGATCATCTTTCAATTGCGACACTCGCGCCCGACAATAAATTCAAGCGCTATATCGTTGCCACCACGCAACCCGGCTGGATCAGTGCCTTCGAGTTACCTGCCAATCCTAAGCAAACCGTGCCCGTCAAACCTGAAGTGCGCATACAAGGACAATGGGCGACCACAGATGTGGGCTACAATGTCGAGCTGCGTATTCCCTTAGACATGGTCGGCAGCAAACTCGGTTTTGCCATTTCCGATGTTAACGACAGCAAAAACCGCGATGTGGCAGCCGTTGTCGGCACCTCGGCCTTAGATACGGTCGATAATCTCGGCACTGTGTTGGTGCCATCGCCAGAAATTGAAAACATTATCAAAGGCATGAGCCACTATAGCTCACGCATTTGGGTAGTCGATAAGCACGGCCGCGTACTGGCAAAATCGGGCGATATTCGTGCCAATGATAGCGTGTGGACCCGCACCTTAGAAGATGAAAAGAGCACCACGCTATGGGAAACCTTCAAGCGCGATTACTTGCATCCGCTGTACTATAAAATCCTCACTAAGCCGCCCAAAGACTTTATCGACTCCTTGCAAGACTCCACCGAGCTTGATGGCAGTCATATCCAAAAAGCCCTTGCGGGTCAGCAAAGTTCAACTTGGCGCTTAACCCCAGACAATAAAGCTGTGGTACTTGCCGCCGCCAGCCCTATTTGGATAGATAACAATGTGATGGGCGCCGTTGTCGCCGAAGAAACCACCCACGGGATCCGTACCCTGCGTAACCGCGCGCTGGAAAAACTCTTTAACGTGATTTTGACCATTATGAGCATGGGCACTTTGGCGCTGTTCTTTTTCGCTTCGAGCATTTCTAACCGTATCCGTAAACTGCGCGATGAGGCCGAAAATGCCATTGATAGCCAAGGCCGCGTTCGTAATCACCTCAAACCGTCTAAAGCTCGGGATGAAATTGGCGATCTGTCCCGCAGTTTCTCCAACATTGTCGGACGGCTTGGTCAATACACCCATTATCTGGAAAACATGTCGTCGCGCCTGTCCCATGAGCTGCGCACGCCCGTGGCGGTTGTGCGATCATCCCTTGAGCATTTAAACCTACAAACCTTAGATAAAGACACGCAAAAATATGTCGACCGCGCCCAAGAAGGTGTCAGCCGCTTAAGCATGATTTTAAATAACATGAGCGAAGCAACGCGCTTAGAGCAGAGTTTAACGCAGGCCGATATCACTAAGTTTCCACTCTCACAAGTGGTTAGCGGTTGTATGCAAGGTTATCAAATGACCTATCCAGAACAAGGCTTTAGCGTAAAAGTGCCCGAGCAACCTTTGATGATGCAAGGTGTGCCGGAATATATCGCCCAGTTGATGGACAAACTTATCGCTAACGCGATTGAATTTTGCGATAAAGGCAGCGCCATCGAAGTCACACTTACCCAAGTCGGTAAGCAAGCCACATTGCTTATCAGTAACTTAGGGCCAGAATTACCTGTTGATATGTCGGAGCAGATTTTCGATTCCATGGTGTCGGTGCGGATAAATCAAGCCCAAGACAAACCCCATCTCGGTTTAGGTCTGTATATCGCGCGATTGGTCGCCGAGTTCCACCAAGGGCAAATCCTCGCCCGCAATCGCAGCGAGCATAATGGCGTCGATATCCTAGTAACCTTGCCATTAAGCTAAGAATCACGATGCCTTTGAGCTAAAGTCACACTGCCGTTAAATTATGAGTCACGTTGCCTTTGAGGCTCGGCATCATAATCTAAAGACCGAAGGGACAGGCGCCAATAACATGAGTCAAACTCATCATCGCGCCTCCTGTCATTTCTGCGCACAGATGCTAAGATGGCCGCCATAACAATAGATTAGATATCTCCAATGGTTCTTCTCCAACATTGTTCAACCTATTCGTTCAACCTAAATGCCAAGGTAATGATCCAATGACAGATAAACATCATCAAGCCACCCAAATCGTCAGCTTAGGTCGAGACAAAAAATGGACCAAAGGCGTGATCAACCCGCCCGTTTTTCGTGCTTCGACTATCGTCTTCGAAACGATGGATGAAATGCGCCACGCCGCGAAAAATAAAACCAACGGCGAGATGTTTTATGGCCGCCGCGGTACCCCGACCCATTTTTCGTTTCAAGCGGCGATTGCTGAATTAGAAGGCGGCGTCGGTACAGCGCTGTATCCCTCTGGCGCGGCGGCGATCAGTGCAGCGTTATTGTCATTTTTAAAAGCCGGCGATCACCTGTTGATGGTCGATAGCGTGTATGAGCCAACGCGGGATCTGTGTACCCATATTCTCGGCGGTTTTGGTATCGAAACCACTTATTACAATCCGCTGATTGGCGCGGGCATTCGCGACCTTATTCGCCCCAATACTAAAGTGTTGTTTTTAGAGTCACCAGGCTCTATCACCATGGAAGTGCAAGATGTACCGACCTTGTGCCGCATCGCCCACGAACATGGGCTGATTACTATGCTGGACAACACTTGGGCATCCCCAATCAACAGCAAGCCCTTTGAAATGGGTGTAGATATCTCAATTCAAGCGGCGACCAAATACATTGTCGGTCACTCGGATGTGATGATAGGCACAGCTACCGCCAACGAAAAATACTGGCCACAATTGCGCGAACACAGCTATTTGATGGGACAAACCACCTCCCCTGATGATGTGTACCTTGCCGCCCGTGGCCTGCGCACCTTAGGCGTGCGTATGGCGCAGCATGAAAAAAATGCCCTGCAAGTTGCCAACTGGTTGAAAACCCGACCAGAAGTCGATCATCTGCGTCATCCGGCGTTTGATACCTGCCCTGGCCATGAGTTCTTTAAACGCGACTTCAGCGCCTCCAACGGCTTATTCTCCTTTGTATTGAAACAAGGCGATGCCGATGCGGTCACCGCACTGGTTGAGAATATGAGTCACTTTAAGATGGGCTTTTCTTGGGGCGGCTACGAGAGTTTAATCCTCGGTATTTTTGGCATTGATAAAATCCGCTCGGCGACTAAGTGGGATGCGAGCAAACCGTTAATTCGTTTGCATATTGGTTTAGAAGATTCCGCGGATTTAATTGCCGATCTCAGTGCAGGGTTTGAACGCTTTAACGCAGTACTGACGGCCAAAGCTAAGTAGCGATAGGGATCTTGATAGGGATTAAGCGAGGTCGTTAGAGGGCTAATATTTATTGCGTTATGTCATTAGCGACTAAATGCGCGCAGCCTATAAAAACAAAAAGGGGCGGAATAAACATTCCGCCCCTTTCTCTTATCAACACTGACTGCAAATTTACCTTACTGCATATTTAACTTATTTCAAATATCAATGCTTACAGCCAAGGTACAACCAAACCACAAACTCTTCGGCGATTAATTCGCTTTCGCTCCAGCACTCAACGCATGGTCAACCCAAGCGGCTGAGCCATAAAGCGGTACTGTCGAAAGGGCATGTTTATGGCTGCCGTTGGTCTCTTTAGTCGAATAGGACAAATACAGCAGAGTCTGGTTCTGTGCATCATAAATTCGGCGCACTTTTAATGACTTGAACAAAATACTCAGGGATTCGGTGAAAATCACTTCGCCGTGTTTACCCATGTCGATATTAGCCAAATCGGCCGCGTTAATTGGCCCAGTTTGACGGCAACTTATGCCCATATCCGATGGATCGGCAAAATCTAAATTGGCTTCGATACGACTAATATGGCAAGTCACCCCAGGAATTTTAGGATCGTGCTTAGCATCGATGATCACATCTTTAGTGGTAAAAAGCCCTAAGCTCACCTTACCTACATCGTCACCACAACCCGCGAGCAAAAAGCCCACAGTGGCGGCAAACGCACACTTCAACAGAGTTTTCATTCCTACATCCTTTTACATTAGTGCTTATATGAGTGCTTATATATTAGTGCTTAGCAAATAGCTTTTGTGCCCAGCGAGTTAGCCCTGCAGTCACAGAGCCAAAGTGATCGCCGACCACGACCGGAATATCGGGATAAATACCGGCAATTTTCGCGTAGATCGCAGGGCTTCGCGCCGTACCACCTGTCACATAAATCACATCGGGTTTGCATTCTGCAGCATTGTCGGCAGATACATTCTCGTTATTCACAGAGTCTTGAGCTAAGCCGTCAGCCGCTAAGGTTTTTGCCGCTTGCGTGAGCGCTTGGTGCATCAGGGCTTCCACTTTCGTCAGCGACGGCTCAATGGCATTTTCAAACAATACACGACTCACACCTGCGTGCAGCGCCGCTTCGATAAAATCGAGATTGATATCTGTATTCTCGGCATCCGACAGGGCTATTTTGGCGCGTTCGGCTTGGCGGACCAACTGATAGCTTAGCTGCTGTTGTTGCACTTTTAACAGTCGGTTGAGTAACTGTGGCTGCTCGGCTTCTTTCACCAATTCATCAATCAGTTTACGGCTGCTTAAGGTACTGAATTCTCGCTGGGCGCTAATATCATTTACCGCCACCGCATTCCAAAAGGCTTTACTGGGCATAGGTTTGCCATTGGTCATCAAAGAGCCTAAACCAAAGTGCGGCATAAAGGCATTCATTGCAAGGGCGATATCAAGATCATTACCACCGATTCGCTGACCACTATGGCCGAGGAAATCTTCACTGCGATCCGCTTTTTGTTTATGTGCTGGACCCATTTTGACCACAGAGCAGTCCGTTGTACCGCCGCCCACGTCGACAACCAACACGGTTTTGTTATCGGTCAAGCTCGCTTCATAATCCATCCCCGCCGCTAATGGCTCGAACAGAAAATCAACGTCGACGAAACCCGCACGTTTTGCCGCCAAGGTCAAAATGGATTCGGCCTGACGGTTACTCTCTTCACCGCCTATGCCTTGAAAGTTCACCGGACGACCAATAATCGCATGGGTAATCGTTGCCGCAGCGCCTTGTTTAGCAAGCTGCTTTTCAACTAATACAGATTCGGCGCGCACTTTAATGTGCTGCATCATCAGGGTAACTATGTCTTCAAACAGCGCCACTTGTTCGGGTCTCAGTCCCGTCGCACCTAAAAAGGATTTTGGCGAACGGACATAGAATCCCTCCTCCGGCATCTCTAAATATGCGCTCACCGCCTGCTCACCGACAAACACGGCCTGAACGTCAGCGTCGAGATCTAACTCATGCCGCACCATGCGGGCACGGCTCAATTGTGCGGCGCGCTTTTTGGCGTAATCGGCTTTTAATTCAATAGGAAGACCACGATAAACCGCCTCAGCGATAAGTTCCCTGTCCATCGCATATAAGGTTGAAGGTAAATAAGCTGATTGCTCTGATAACGCCAATAACTGCACATCATCGCCCTGCATGATCCCTACGGCGCAGTTAGCACTACCATAATCAAATCCAACAAACATACCTTTTACTCCCGCGATAAAAAAGCCGAGCAAGATAACATAGTTTGCGATAATGCCCAAGGAGTTAACACTGCCGGATTGACTCGCAAACTGGCAGCGAGTATAGCGAGCTCATTGCGTAAAGCGCAGTTGCACGGGCAGTGTTTGAGCTCAATCCAAGACGATCATCTTAAGGTCATATTTCTGTCACACTCGTCATCAAGCTGACATATTTCCCTCGTATCTTTATCCCAGATAAATCCCAGACTGATTTTGGCGTGTACGCAGTATTTATCATTGAAATTCCTTCACTTGTCGGCAGTAAATCTGATTGCACAAAGGCGGATGAATGCTATTGTATATTGCGCCATGACGCTTGCTTAAAGGAGCTGTGCAGTGTCCCCGAATACCGATAAACTTTCGATTGATAAAGAACTCTCTTGGTTGTCTTTTAATGAGCGGGTATTGCAAGAAGCCTGCGATCCCAATGTTCCTTTAGTGGAGCGAGTGCGCTTTTTAGGGATATTTTCCAATAACATGGATGAGTTTTTTAGAGTACGTGTGGCTGCGGTCAGGCGCTCGATTCTGCTGTCATCCCTGCAGGAAGGTCGCAGCAACAGTCGCCATTTAATGGCAAAAATCCAATCGAAAGTGATGGCATTGCAAGAAAGGTTCGACGGCATATACACGGATTTAATGCGCGAGCTGGTACGTCGTAATATTTTGTTAATCAATGAGAAACAATTAAGCGAGTTCCACAGCGACTGGCTGAAAAAACATTTTCGTGATCAATTTAAACGCCATATCGCCCCGCTTATCGTCAATAACAATCGCGATTTGATCAAACAAATCAACGACGACGCCACCTATTTATGCGTGTGTTTGTTCACTAAGGCTCGCCGCCAATACGCCTTAGTCGAAGTGCCAACCAAAAACGTGCCGCGGTTTATCGAACTCCCTGCAGAAAAGAGTAAAGCGAAAAAGTATCTGATTTTATTAGATAACATTATTCGCCACTGCGTGGATGAACTCTTTGGCCCTTTCTTCGAGTACGATGCCATCGAAGTGTATTCGATGAAGTTAACCCGCGATGCCGATTTTGATATCACCGACGAGCTAGAGCAAACCCAGCTCGAGAAAATGACCAAAGGTCTTAAAAAACGTCTGACCGCCGAGCCAGTTCGCTTAGTGTATGACAAAGAAATGCCTGAACACATGTTGGTGATGCTGAAAGAAAACCTGAACATCAGCTCGACCGAATGTTTGATCCCAGGCGGGCGCTACCACAGCTTTAAAGACTTTATCGCCTTCCCCAACCCGAGCCGCGACTACCTCGAAAACGAAAAACTGCCGGCGCTCAATAGCGCAGGTTTTGGCCATAGTGCCAACAGTTTCGATGCGATTCGAATGGGCGATATCATGCTCAACTATCCGTACCATAAGTTTTCCCACTTTACCGAAATGGTGCGCCAAGCGGCCTACGATCCGGCGGTGCGCTTTATTCGAATAAACTTATATCGAGTGGCAAAAAAATCCCATGTGATGCAATCGCTTATCGATGCAGTGAAAAATGGCAAACAAGTCACCGCGGTAATTGAACTGCGGGCAAGATTCGATGAGCAATCCAACATCGAATGGACCCGCATCTTAGCCGAAGCGGGCGTCAAAGTTCACCACGGTATCACCAGTTTAAAAGTGCATTCCAAGTTGTGCTTGATTGGCCGTGAGGAACAAGGGGAAATCAAACTCTATTGTCACGTCGGCTCAGGCAACTTTAACGAAGGCACGGCGCGGGTCTACACCGACTTGTCGCTGTTCACCGCCAATCAAGAGATTGCCCGTGAAGTGGAGCAAGTATTTGACTTAATTGAGCATCCGTATCGCCGCGATAACTTCCAGCATTTAATCGTGTCGCCCTACGATGCCAGACAAAAACTGAGTCACTTGATTGATAATGAAATCGTCAATGCCCAAAGCCATATGAAGGCGGCGATTACCTTAAAACTAAATAACTTACTCGATGAATCCTTGGTCCAAAAGCTCTATGAAGCCTCAGCGGCTGGGGTCAAAATTAAGTTACTCATTCGCGGTATGTGCTCACTTATTCCGCAAATACCCGGGGTCAGCGACAACATCGAAGTCTACAGTATCGTTGACCGGTTCCTCGAACACTCACGGGTCATGCTGTTCCACGCTGGCGGCGAGAACAAACTCTTTATCTGCTCCGCCGATTGGATGAGCCGCAACATAGATAACCGCGTTGAAGTGAGTGTGCCGATTTATGATCTGCGCCTAAAACAAATGATAATGGATATTTTATCCTTACAATTCAATGACAATACTAAAGCGCGTGTCATCAACAAAGAACAAAGTAACCCCTATCGAAATCGCGGAAACAAACGAAAAGTGCGTTCTCAAATTGCCATTTATCAATATCTGATTAATTATGAAAAGCGCCAACTGCAAGAATTTAATGCCTTACGTATGTCCACCCAAGGGGGTGATGCTGAGCGAGAAAGCAACGCTGAGCCAGACATAACGCCCGAGTTACAGGCCAAAGCCAGCTAACGCTGGCTTTATATCGCTTTGATTGCCTAAGGATAATCCGATTGGTAGCCACACATTCGCACACACAGCAACACACATTACTAAAGTCGCAGGCGCCACAAACCAATGCGCCTGCAAATGCTAAATCGCGCCATTTTGTCGCCATCGATATGGGATCGAACAGTTTTCATCTGGTCATCGCCCGCGAGCAAGATGGCAGCTTGCAGATTTTACATAAAGAAAAACAACAGGTTCAGCTCGCCACTGGCCTAAATGCGCAGAATATTCTCGACAATGACGCCATAGAACGTGGCCTCAATTGTCTGCGGGATTTTAATCAAAGATTTTCCAATCTCGACCAAGCGCAGGTGCGATTAGTGGCCACCCACACCCTCAGAATCGCCAAAAACCGCGATCAATTTATTGAGGCAGCACTGGCCATCATGCCCTATCCGGTGGAAGTGATTTCGGGCCATGAAGAAGCGCGTTTGATTTATAACGGTATTGCCCAAAGCCAAGTGCTTGGAAAAAGTAATTTAGTCATCGACATTGGTGGTGGCTCGACCGAAGTCGTGATCGGTAAAAAGAATACCCCGACCCAGTTATCTAGTCTGCGCTGCGGTTGCGTGAGTTTTAATGAGCGTTTCTTTATTGATGGGCTCATCACCCCAGCCTCATTTCGCGATGCCCAAAGTGCGGCCGATAAGCAGTTCGCGTCGCTCTCAAAGGAATATTTCGCGGGCGGCTGGGAACTCACCTTGGGTAGTTCAGGCACAGTGAAAGCCATCTGCGAAGCAATTCAAGAAGAACACGGCGATGAAACTATCACGCTGCCACGACTCAAACAGCTCAAAATCAAGTTGATCAAATGTGGCCATATTAGCCAAATCCAATTTGCCAACGTCGATGATAAACGCATTCCCTTAGTGCCCGCCGGACTTGCCATTTTGATCAGCTTTTTTAGGCGCTTACCGATTCAAAAACTTGAGTTTAGCCCAGGAGCACTGCGTGAAGGCGTACTCTATGAACTGGCAAAGATTGGTCAATATCAGGATATTCGCCACCGCACCGTCGACAGTATTGCCCAGCTTTATCATATCGATATGGCCCACGCGGCTAAGGTACGCGACACTGCTATGGCCTTGTTTGAACAGGTCGCCGATGAATGGCAATTAAGGCCCCATGCGCGCTTGCTTGCCTATAGCGCGACTTTACATGAAATCGGATTACACATTAATTCAAAATCCCTGCACAAACACGGCGGTTACATTATCAGTAACAGTGACTTACCTGGGTTTAGCGAAGCATTACAGCTGGATTTAGCGCGACTTATCACCAACCACAGAAAAAAGCCTAACGAATTAATGCTCGCTGAACTCGATCCCAACCATAAGCTCACGCTCAATCGCCTACTCAGCCTGCTTAGGCTCGCTGTCTTGCTCAATCTTGGCCGTATCGCTAAGACGCTGACCTTAGATCATATTAAAGTGATCCCCGATGGACTCATGCTAGTACTACCAAGCCATAAGCGGAAAATCAGCTTGTTTATGAAAGATTTACAGCGAGAACAAAAACAAATGCTCACCCTTGGAATGAACCTGCGTTTAGTGTCTAGTCTGACTTAGCTGTTACGGCGTTAGCTCAGCCTAACGTGGCCGAGGCGAGTGTGGGTTAACTCTGTGTGAATACGTTTAGCGAAGAATTCAGCACTGAAATATGCCCTTAATCGAGGGCTATTATCTCGCCTAAAAACAAGGTTAAGTTAGCTGTCAATCTGGCTAGGTAACGGGATTTCAACAGCATAGCGGTTGACTTAATCCATGCGCCACAACAGATTAAAGTTTAAAGGATTTTTAACCCTTCACTAAAGCACAAATTCCTGCTCGCGCGTTTGCCGCTGGGTGGGGATTTCTGCTATCATCCACGGCTGACTAATCATAATTCCACGAATTTAAAGATAATCAGAGTCAAACCCTTTTTATCTCGCGATATCAGCCCCATCGCCTGCAGGTACAAGTATGATTAACCACTTTAGTGTGCTTGGTATAAAACCCAGTGCCAAAGAAGACGACATTAAAAAAGCCTATCGACGGCTGTCAAACAAATATCATCCCGACAAGTTGTTAGGCGCCTCGGAAGAGGAAAAGCAGCAAGCCGCCGTACAACTTGAACGCGTTAAAAATGCTTATGATGTGTTGTCCGATCCTAAGCGACGAAATGCGTTTATCAAAGATTTCAATAACGTCATAGTGACCGATCCCGCGAGCGCTATGCGCGAGCTGTGGGATCAATTTTATCCTTGAGCGTTTTCTAGAGTAAGTGCCAAATGGTCAAAAAACTGAATATCTCACGTATTAATGAGCTAAAAAATAATGCCTACGACAATATCGAGTCCTACGACGATCCCGATACACCTAAAGCGCTAGAGCAATTTACTAGCCAAATCAAAAAGGTGTTAGAAGCCGATCCTAAGATGCTCGATACTGTGCCTGAGTACCTGCCTGTCGCGCTTTACGGTCGAATTAAGTTTCCCGCCGAAGCCAAACTCAAGTGGGCACATTGGATAAACACGGCAACTCAACCCGAGTGGGATGAGTTTAAAGTCACGATTGGCTTTAACAATGCTGATTTACCCTTAGTGTTAGCCGTGCGTGGTTACTCGGAAACCTTACTGATTGAAAGCTGCGCCGTACTGTATTTACTTGAAAATCAAGGTAAAGCAACGCCAGCAGCGAAGCATCACGACGATGAAGATGATGACAACGATTATGTTGGCACCTCAGATAACGACGACGATGATGAAGGCGAAGAGGAAGATGGCTACTACGATCACTACGATGATGAGGACCGCTAATGAACACTAGTCTCATTGAGATTACCGTCGCCGAAATTAAAGAGTTGGCGGACGTAGAGCCAAAACAAGCGAGCAAACGCTTTGAAATCATTGCAAATACTATGAGCGACGAGCAATTAGTCGAAGTTATCGAACACATGGATATCGTCACGCTGACCCAAATCAACAGTCACCATGATATCTCTTGTCC
This sequence comes from Shewanella sp. SR1, assembly GCF_020447145.1. NCBI lineage: Bacteria > Pseudomonadati > Pseudomonadota > Gammaproteobacteria > Alteromonadales > Shewanellaceae > Shewanella > Shewanella sp. SR1. Next base: position 158,345 of record NZ_JAJAEF010000007.1, read on the forward strand.
TTCGATCATGTCTGAACTCATGACCCCGGAACAAATTCGCGACATCGTCTGTCAGCAACCTTTGTACTGGGAAGAAAAAATCAAAAACAATGCCGAAGAACTTATTCAGCATACCTTTGATTTTTTGACCTATTTAATTCGCATCCAAGATAGCGAAGAAAAGCAAACTGCGATTCTAGAATGTATCGCCGAAGATCCAGCGGGCCTCTTCTATCTGTCGATCCCTTTCATCGAAATGATGTTAGGCGAAAAACATGAAGATGAAGACGGCTACACAGATCTCTATGATGACGAAGAAGACACTGAAACCATCGGCTACGACAGCCGCGTCGCCAGTGAAGATGCACACAGCCTCAGCATAGACGACCCACGCAGCCTAATGGCCTTGATCCACGAGCTCGCGCCCGATGTGGAAAAAGCCATTAAGAGTTTGCTGCGAAACGAAAGCTCAGGTTGGGAAATGATCATCAGCAAGTTTGTCAACGAGCTGGTTATTCAAGCCAAAGAGAAAAACCAAGTGACGGATGAATACGCTGAAGTCGATGATATGTTTAGCTTTTTGGATTAAGGAATTATTTGATGCAACTGGTACTGCGTGATGTAGATCAAGGACCCTACCTGAGCAAGGTATTGATCCAAGGCCAAGCAGACGAAACGCTGAGCGGTGAACAGCTGTCACAAATCAAATCCAAAGCCATTTTGATGAGCCTCAAACTGGCCGATAAGTTTTACAACAAGTACAAAATGCACCTGCTCGAACAAGCGGCACACGATGTCATTGGTGTGGTGAGCCTTGGTTTGATGGAATTGTCAAACCAAAACCCGCAGCAGGCGATACGCCTGTTGATCACCGCCGATGGCGTAGTGAAATGCTTTCAAAAAGGCTGGAGCATGCTCAGCACTGTCAGCAAGCATAAACTCGTCAACGGTAAGTCACTGTACGGCGATGTCGACAAGTTCTTGCTTGAACAAGTGTCTAGCCCGCCAGATGCGGAAGAATGGTTAGGCTATGAAGCCTATCAAGATGCCCTGCTTGAACATCAACGCCAACAGTCGATTGCGGCCCTATTGGCACAGTTTTACGCCCAATCGAGCTATGATCCACTAGATTTTCTCAATCTAGAGAGTGTATTAGCCGAAGCGGTACTGTATCGATTGTTGTTTGATGGCGCCAAAGTCAGACAAGATTTGAAAAAGCGTATCGGCAAAATCACCATAAAAGAGGAGTGGTTTACCCGTGAGCATATTGAATTGGAAACTCAGAAAGCGTTAGCAGAATTACCCGCAGAACTCGCTGAAACCATCAGTAAAGATCTCGGTAAAAACTTTGTCCCCGCCTTACTGCGTACCCTGCACTTTGCGAAAAGCTATCGCGAACTCTTACTCAGCGACGCTTCACCCGAGCGCTTAGAAAGATTCGAACATAAAGAAGGTCTCGTCGGCCTCCTCGGCTGGCCACTCTACATAGTACTTTGATCGGTACTTTAATCAGTAGTGTGTTCAGTAGGTTAACGAGTGCTTGAGCCGATTAAAATGAGTGCTTTATTGAAAAATAAAGCACTTTTTTATTGTCTTGTTTCTCTATGTCCAATCCCAACAATCAGTATTTCGGTCTCAGTTTTGAGTGATTTTAGCGTAGAGCTTGATAACGCTTTGGGAACAGATAGGTGTTGGAAAAATCTTCTGAATGGCCTATCACTTTGATGTTAGCAGTTTAGCGTTTACGGATATCCACTCGCACAGTCTTGCCATGTCATTCACTCATCGACATGGTGAATAGAAACCTAGGGTTTCTGAGCTTATAAACGAGAGCCATGGACGGCGAACTGGCAGTTAAACAAGGATGTTGTTCAAGTCCTTCCTTTGGATGCTCGACCGAGGGTGGACGGTCGTCTCGCAAATCACGATGGCTCACCTTTCGTGCATTCGCGTAATCTTTAGATTTAAAAGACATACGCAACATACTTTGGGACAGAAATGTGTTGAAAAGTAGTGTTTTGGGATCAGTAATTTCAGTTGTTAGCACTTTAGCATTTACGAATATCCACTCACACAGGCTTGCCATAGTATTTGCTCGTCGACTCGCAGCCAGTCCATCCTTGGATGCTCGACCGCCCCGTCCATGGGGCGGACGGTCGTCTCGCAAATCACCATGGCTCACCTTTCGTGCATTCGCGTAATCTGTAGATTTAAAAGCGTTACGCAGCACACTTTTGGACATAAACGTGTTAGGTTGTCGGCTGTATCTGATGAATTTCGGATAAAATTTCTATGGCGTAACGCCGAAAATCACCAGCAGTAAAAAGCAGAGCAAGGAACGAGCGGCGCTTTTGCTATCCGAGTGCATGTAATTGTTATGCCCTTTTAGCAGTTGCTCATAATTACATTAATGATCTTATCTTTTCGCTTTTGAATTATTTCTCTGCTCCAAATTCCGTTATCAGGAACAAGTCCCTTTACTTCACGCTGCTGTTCATTGTGAGTATATGTTTCCAGTTTTTTGGTAAGGGGAATATTACCAACAGCGCAATTATGCGACTTTGACAACAACAAATAATTTCCCAGACAGTTCAAAAATTGATTCCTGAATTCTTCATCATAATGGTCATAGCCATGAGGCTTGCTTTCGGGCTCAGTTGTAGGTGCAATATGTTCTAGTTCTGGACTGATGATTCTATCGAACCGAGTCTGTGAATAACCGGCTTTACCTTGTTGCTCCAAATGAGTTTCATATTTCCAGAGCAGGTATTTTCCAACTGAATGGTTGATACCTCCCTGTAGGGACTCGTTCAATCTTTCATTATTCCAATAGGCCCACCACCAGTCCGTTGTGCCTTTCATCCATTTAATGCGTTCAATTATTGGCGAAATATCTTTGTTGTTCTCGGTGAATTTCTCAAACACATCATTAATTCTTGAAGTAATATCAGCCCGCGTCCCTATCAAACGATGCCTAAGTACCAAAGACTCTAAAGACGAGCAAAGTTTTCCAATTTCATCAAGAGGCAAGCCATATCTGTACGCCTTGATTACAAATGGAAGCGCAACAGCAATTCCGCCTAGTGATATGAGAGAATGAATCCCAAAACATTCCCTCTCATGTTTTCCAAAAAACTGTGATAGATGCTCAAAGCTTGTCGAGAGCGACCTTGAGAACGACTTGATGAAATCAAGTGGGTTTTCAATGGCCAACATCTTGTTGATTTTGTCTAAAGAGTTTGTTTCCCAGAGCGAGTTAAAGTAAACCCGCAAGGTATAGAGCAAGACATCATCTTCATTAATTCTGTATTCGATCGAGGAGATTGATTTGTAGATTTTTTCAAAACGCCCTTTGATTTCCTCAATTAACGACTCCACTTCGTCTTTATCGCTCCCATGCAGATGCACTTGATGCATGAACTGAGCTTTAACTATTTCAAGATTTGACGGTCGTTTTCCGCGACTGTTTTGAAAGATAAACATCTGTATCGCCTCCGATTCATTTTGAACCGGGTGCGTGGTACAGGTTGCACCACCGACAATAGACAACATTTTTGTCAAATACCATTCTGACTTGTTAGAAAGATGCTTTTTGAAAAAGTCGAATGCTCTGACGATTCGGCGTGATGATTCTGTTTCAAGGCCATTATGGGCAGACTTGTTTTGATCTATTACATAGTCAATGAATACTTGATTATCGTAGTCAACAGTAGAAAAGCGTATTGCGCTTCGCCTCTTCACCATGTCTTCATAGCAAACTTCTTCTTCCTCAGATAAAGCCCTTATGGATTTCAGATTCACAAACAGAGCAGATAAGAAAATGACAATGGTTGTTAAGCGTTGCTGGCCGTCTATTACATTGAAATATTGTGTTTTTTCCTCAAAAAGGAAGTGACCAAAGTAATAAGGACTAATTGCATTACTTCGGCTGTATTCTTCTAAATCCGACACGAATACGTCTGTTTGCGTGTTTCTGTCTGATTTCTCCATCGGAGTATCCCACGAATATGCACGCTGATATGCAGGGACGACTATTTTGTTGCCAGCCATCATCTTTCTAATAGTTGTTGAAGCTTCCATTTTTTCTCCTATGCATAATGTTCGAATCACGGGCGTTTACTAACCCAAACTGATTGAAACGCCAGAATCGCTGCGCTTCTATGAAAAAATGCGCCACGAGTAAACGTCCCTCGTTCATTCGCTTGTTATGTTTAATTTACTCGTCAGAAAAAGGAGTTGAAACTCCACTAAAAGAAAATTCGACCTTGTCAGCCTTGCTTAACGAACACGACTGAAAATGAGCACTATCCAAGTCAAACAGAGCTAAGTTATGCCCATTGCCAAGTGAGCTTTTGAAAGCGATGCCATCGTAACCAAGTGACTTAATCAACTCTGCAATTATCTGCGTTGGCGTATAGTCAGACTTGGAATCGCTATTTGTCACTGGTTCAGAAAATGCATTGTCAATATGCCACCAAACCGCCTGTTGCTTTTTATCATCATCTGGCTCTTCAACAAAAATCTAAAAATCTGGCCATCCATTTTAGATCAACAACATAATGCACTTTTGGTTTGTCTACAACTTGTACGAGCTAAAATTGCTTAAATGAGAGTCATCAAAAATTGAAGGACTAAAGCTGAGGCATAAAAATGAGCTAATTCATTAAAAAATGGTGTATTTAAGACATGCTAACCCACCCAATAAAACACATGGACAGAGATTGGTTTAGTTAAGCAGGATTACAGTTAGTTGCTGTGAAAGTGCTGACAGCTTACGGCAAAGTGCCGTCGTCGCTTTTCTAGATGTTCACAGTAATCAGTGAGTGCTTGCAGCGTACCCACCGGACCATGAAATAGCTTGCCAAACTCAGTAGTGAGCTTGAGCCAATTGTCATGTGGGATATTTAATCTTGCCAGTAACTTAGCGCTATTTACACTGATTGCCCCACGTTTATCACTTCGAATAATTCGGCCTGTATCATCGACCAATTCAAGGTAATCCGATAATAAAAACGCAATGGCATTGGGCTGGTTGTCGCGCTCATTACCGATAAAAGGCAGTAGATTTTTAGGTTGCTCACCTTTTAATGCAGCCCGAATACGCAACTGGATACTGGTATGGTCGGATTGTTCTGGTGTATCAGCCAGTTGCGCTCTAATAGGATTCAAATCAACATAGGCCATACAAGTTAAAACGGCGGCTTCATCGAGTAGGGCTTGCGATTTAAAGCGTCCTTCCCAGAAACGACCTGTACAGTTATCTTCTTGATTCGCTTGTCTTGCGATGGGTTCGTTGAGGCAGCGCATAAACCAACTGATATCACATAAACGGCTGCGATAAATGGCAATTGAATGCTTTAATCTGTGAACCTCATGCGCTTCAACTAACTCACCTTTGGCGAATTTTTGCGTTAATTCATCGCCTTTAAATAGCTTATGCCACTGTTCAAGTACTTCGCGGTCAGTCCAACGATTCGCGCTGTCGATATCGACACGCAGCACCACATGCAGATGATTGGACATCACAGCAAAGGCCTCCACATCAATAGCAAAAACCGCTTCGAGTTCAAACAGTAGCGATTCTACCCAAGCGCGGCGATGGTCATAATTTTTTCCCGAATAGGCATCGTCACCACACAAAAACGCACGCCGCACAACGCGACTACAGCAATGGTAATAGGGTGTGTCTTCAACACTTATCTGAGTTCTGCGAGGGCGAGGCATACAAACCTCCTTGTTCAATGCTTAACCAAAGCATAGTCGGAGGTTAACAACTGCGCTATTTAGGCTGGGTGTCCACTTTTAGGATCTCCAAGGAGGATAGGACGAGCAGTCCTCCTTGGTCGGGTGTGGGGTGAAGCCCCACGACTTTGATTTTGATTAAAGCATTCAAACTACGAAACACACTTTGGTGCAATAGCTTTTTAGCTAAACGAACAGCGAAAAGGTTAGTGAGGATTGGCATTGTTGCAACTGTGACCGTTGGCGGCATGGATGCCGTCGTCGAGCCCTCAGGGACGAGTTTATGGCGAGTCACAGGGGAAACAATGACAATTCATGCTGCACAACTGACGACAAAGTTATCTTGCTTTGGGGCAATAGCTTTTTGGCTAAACAAACAGCAGAATTGTTAGTTAAGATTGGCATTGTTGCACCTGTAACCTTCTAAAACAGGGATATTTTATGAGGGCCCTCAGGAATGCTTCTTGTTAAGTAAAAAGGCGGCGAATCACAGGGGAAACAATGACAATTGATGTGTCACAACTGACGACAAAGTTATCTTGCTTTTGGACAAAAAGAAAAGCCCGCGGCTGCGGGCTTGGCGTCACTTAAAATCAACGGAATACAAAGACTGACTTAACGATACGTCAGCGTCGTAGTATCCGTTAACTTATCGTTATCTTTAACGGTCAGTTCAACTGTGTGTTGTCCACGGCGGGCAAGGCGTAATACCACTTGACCGTTAGCGCGGGTGCCATTGTCGAACGTCCATTTATGTTGCTTGATTACGCCATCGGTATCGTAGCTAGTCGAGATAAACATATCGACGAACAATAAATTGATACGCTGAATTTGCGCAACAGGCGGTTGTTTTACCTCTCCAACCACCACAGTCACCGTTTGCGACGTGCTATGGGTTAGGCCGTCATTATCCGTCACTGTTAATGTGACCAGATACTCGCCGCTTTGGCTGTAACTGTGAGTCACTACCTCACCCACTGCGACTGTATTATCACCAAAGCTCCACTCGGCAGACACGATTTGTCCATCGCTGTCGGTTGAAGTGGATGTCAGTTGCACCGCAGCGCCATTCACCACTTGGGTGAAACTGGCCACTGGCGCGACTTTTTCCGCTTCGAGCAAGAGTGAAATCACCACAGGATCGTGATCCGATGAGCGATACGCATCAGTAGCGAATAAGTCTTGGATTTGAGCAGGCGTCTTAAACTCTTCGTTATAATCCAATACGCGCGGTTCGTCGGTATTGATATGCCACTCAGTTACATCCACCACTTTATCCAGCAGGGCAGCGTTTGCTAAAGCATGATCCAACTGACCCGATTCTGCCGAGAATACATAGGAATAAGGGTTCGGCTTTTCAAGTTTGGCAAACAGCTCACTAAAGCCCGCGTTACCTAACGCCGTTAATGGATCTTCCTGCGCATAGGCGTTCAAATCACCAATCAGCAGTACGCCTTGATCTGGATATTGCTCGCTGATCCATTGACCTGCAGCATTCGCCGCACGGGTACGAGTGATATTACAGTTGCCTTGACCATCATTGAGATCAGGATCGCCCGCACATTCACTGCCCTTAGATTTAAGGTGATTAACCGCAACAACCACGCCCTCTTCACTGCCGTTCACGCTAAAGGCTTGGGTCAGCATTGGACGGTTTTTACTGTCGTCAAACAAGGGCTTTTGATCGCTATCTAATGGCGAATTGGCACTGGATAGAATGCGTGCAGCGCCCTGCGGCGTGACTTTATCGCTACGATAAATCAAGCCAACTGTAATGGCATCGGTGCCAATCGCATTGATGCCTGTTGGCGCGATATAAGCGTAACGCGCTTCACCCACAGCAGCATTCAAGCCTGCGACTAAATCAGCAATGGCTGAATTGGCGCCAAAGCCATCGTTCTCGATTTCCATCAAACCAAATACGTCGGCACTAATGCCCACCATGGCGCTGACAATCTTCGCCTTTTGACGCTCAAATTCGCTCAACGTATTGGCACCACGCGCAGTTGGGAAACCTGCACCTTGACCATCACCATTGAAGTAGTTAAGTACGTTAAAGCTAGCGACTTTTAGATTACCGCCCTCAACCAATGTGGGTGCGATTGGACGTGGATTTTCCGCCACAAAGTTCACCGTCTCGATTGGCATAATGCGATACAAATTAAAGCCATAGTGCATTACACCCGTAAGCGATGTGGCTTTATCGCCTACACGCACAGTGTTTGATGCGCTCAGACCTGGAGCGGGGAATTGCACAGGATCTGGATTCTGCACCGTTAAACCGTCATCCAATAAAATACTGTCACGTTGGTTGGCTGCGCTCACTGCCAGCGCATCCGCGCCCGGTGCTGCCACCTGCGTACCAATAAAGTGACGCTGACTGCCTAATGAAATCTCGCCGTAACGACCGAGGTTGTAGACTTCGTTCACCACTAAATCTTGGCTGAAACGAACACGCATGCCCTCAAATGGCTCAAAATCATCACTGCTGTTAACCGGTAAGGTCACCACAGCCGCTGTTGGTAATGCTTGTGCAGTGGCACACAACTTATGATCTGATACAGTCGTTAGTTCAGTTAAGCCTTGATATTCAGTGACTTTGGCTTTTAAACGAATACGATCGCCCGCCACATAAGCTGTGGGCGCAGTGCCGGTATAGACAAACACCCCTTCCGAGGTTTGTGGATCGCTATCGGCTTCGTTATCGGCCATTTGTACAAAAATGCCCTTAAGACCGGCTTCTTGATTACTGACGACAACCGCTTCAACCACTAAGGTTTGACCATTAAGAGGACTGGCAGCACCCGCGCCTTGAAGCGCATGAATTGCTGTGGCTTCTTCGCCGCACACTAAAGAACTCGGTGGAGGGTCGACGGGATCGGTTGGTGTGCCAGCGCTGAATTTACCGAGATCAGAAATATCATCCTTCGCAAAACCTAACCAAGTGCTAAAGCTGACCGCATCGTCACTGATGGGATCGGCAATTAGCTGTTCAGGATTACGGCGCAGGGTGTTGTCTTGAGTGGATAAATCACCACTGCCCCACTCGGCACCGGGATCGACACCGACTTGACCCAAACTATCAATCACTTGATTTTGATAAGTCAGTTCAATCGCATCGTCGCCGTTAAAGAAGCTGGCGGTACTTTGTTGATTGGTCACCGCAAGAATATCGGCCGACGCGTCGTTATCGGCAACCACATAAGTTGCCCCCGCGGGTAATGAGCCAGTGAGCGCAATGGTCGTACCGACGTTAGTGCTGCCATTAAAATAGAAACGCAATTGGTATTGGCTTAAGTCAATAACGCCCGCAGTTGGGTTATACAATTCGATGGCTTTATTGTTGCTGCTGCCTTCGACGTATTCTGAAATGATCAAATTATCCGCGCCATGGGCAAGCCCACAAACGCTGCTGATAGCTAACGCCAGCACAGTTTTAGTGTTAAACATTGAGACCCCTAAATGTATTGTTTTAATATTTTGTATTGAATTGCGATTTAATTGATGTGCTTAGATGCTTCAAGATGATGTCACCTCGAACACTGACGATACTATATGCGACCAAGGTTACAAATTGGTTGCGCCAAAGTTGCAACTTAAGATTGATATTATCGGTGCGATTTAGCGATCAGAACTAGGAAGAAAGCAGTACGGAGAATGCTGGCCGCCCATTAACAATGCGGCCAGAAATAATCAATGTAATGGGGATAAATCGCTCTTAACAACATAAGCAGAGCCAATGGATGAAAGCCCCGACGCAGGGCTATAAGGGCTCAAGTTTTTCATCGAGTAAATTGACCAGCAGTAACTCACCTTGGGCGTTCACCCTAAACTCGCCGTATTTAGCCGCACTGAAATGATCGGCTTGCCCTTCTTCAAAGAAAAAGCTGTTCGATGCGAGCTTGATTTGATTACCACGAACACGAAATTGCACCCGCAGCTGATCTTTACCCAGCGCTTGGTCAGTATAAAAATCCACAAAACGTGCCACTTTTTGCCCATCTAGTGCCAGCAACAACTGACCCTGCATTTGTTGCGGCGCTAAGGCGCTGCGCACATCGCGGGCAATGGCATATTCCAGCGCCATGTAATCCCCCTGCATTAACGAGCGCGGATCGACTGGCGCTAATGCAAAGCGCACGACTTGGCCGTGATTAAGCAGTTGTTCGAATTTGAAAATGCGCCAATTCACGCCTGCAAGAATCGCAACGGTCGTAAAAAGTACTATGCCCAGCGCCCATTTATGTGAAGCCGCCAGTTTTCCCATCACATTGCCCATCACATAGTCTCCTTGGCATTTTCATTGGCAGGAAATAAGCGCCACATCAGCATCCTTGCCACCAGCAACAGCGCGCCTAAACCCATCAAATAAGCAGATTTCAGCAGTAGTGTTGTTTCTAATGAATAATAATATCCACTGACAAACAGCAGCGCCGACACAATTCCCATGCCTTTTAGCCAAGGCTCATTGCAATAATGGCCAAACAGAATCAATAGGATAGCCGTCGATAATCCCTGCATGGGTAAAGATAAACCGCTAATAACCAGTAAACCGAGAAAACAACCTATCGCCGCCATTGAGCTAAGTGATTGTTGGCGTTCGCGAAATACGCTGACCAACAATAATCCGCAAATAACGAAAATAATCGACAGATGGCTAAGCGTGAACCACAGACTTTGTTGCCAAGGACTGAATAAGGCTTCAAAAATACTGTCCATGCTAAAGGCATGCATCAGTTGCAATGTAATTAATGCCAGTGCAAAGCCGTAGATAAGCATGCGCGCGCGGCGGTAATGACGTCCGAACCGATTGATATTGAACAACACTAAGCTAATGATTAAGGCAAACAGACTTGGGCTGACATTGAGCCATTCGAACTTAGCCATGAGGCCAATCACGCACCAACTTAAGCCAAACGCGAACACAAACTTGGCTAATCCATGGGCAATTAAGCCCCACAACAGCAAGAGAATACCCGCCATACACAGATACCAGTTGAGGCTAAAATCATTGTCGATTAAATCATAGAATCCCCAAGCCACACTGATTAAACCACTCAAACAGGCGGCAAAAGCAAATTGCTCAATGAAGATCTGTTGCCGCGGTAAAAAGTACAGCCCAATGCCCACGGCTAAATAGGTTAAGCCGATAAATAAGGCGACGCCCTCACCTACCCGCTCAAAAATAGCACCAAATGCCGCCATCATAAAACCCAATAGAAACAAAGCGGCTACCCAAGCAGCGAAGGCCTGCATAGCGGCAATATACCAAGGAATATCCTGGTTTTCTGGCATTTGGGGCGTATTGACTTTGCCCTCGGCATACAAGGATTGCCAAAGGGTTATCAGACTGGATTCACCCGATGCATCAATTAAAGCGGCATCCTCTTTTGAAGGAGACTTTAAGGGAGTCGCTACTGAACTCGTTAAAGAATTGGTCACCATGTCGCCATCCGGTAAGCCATTATTGTTGCTCATGAATGTCTCCCACTTTCCCTTGGGTCGCTCTCGCTGCGGGCTCAAGCTCTGATTCTGACAGTGGTTTAAGCTTGCGACTCAGTTCCTTTAACCAAATACTCAAGCCTGTGCTTGCTAAAATGATATAAAGCCCAATAAACAGAAACCCGCCTATGGGATCATTGTCCTCAAACATCAGCCGTATCAGTAACGCAGCGCCCACGGCAATCAAGCTAAAACCGCCCAAGGCCAAGGGATAAATACGCGGTAATCGATAGCGAAAAATAACGAATCCCAACACTAGATGGGCAAGATAACCACTAATGACACCAGTGCTAAAGCCATCACCTTTAAAGAAATCATCGAAAATCAGCCAAGTGATTAACCAAGTAAAACAGCCCATCGCAAACAGTGAACACGCATATTCGAGAATTGGCGCATGCCAGCGCCCCACGACGTTGCGGTCTAGAAAAACAAAAGCGTAATAGATAGCTAAATTCAAACAGATAAAGATCAGCAGTTGGCCTTGTTCATCCAAGAAGGCTCCCCATAAATGGGAAAAGGAATCTAAAAATATCCCTATGCTTAGGTTAATAAGTCCCACCAGCAGCAGCCATAAACCATCGAATCCCGCCACCCAAGCGAAAGGCAAAATCACTAACGCCCACAGGGCGAATAACTGCCAAGGATCGGCGCCCGTTTGATAGGTTTGCCCAACCAGTGCTAATAAGCCGCCCACCAATACGCTCGCGGCCAATAACACACCATTGGCTGTCGTCGCACCAAATCTGCTGTCGTTGCTTTGGTTACTATGACTATGGGAATGGGAAGCAGCTGAAAGGGAATTAGCACGATAATAGAGCCAAGCAAATGCGCCGATGGCGAGCACTATCGCCACTTCAATAAGGCCAAATTTGGCAAAACGCCCGAGGGATTGCCAATTGTAGGCAAAGAAAAAAATCACTCCAGAGGCAAAGCTCAAGGCGCCAAACCAGAGTAATAAGTTAGCGATTAAGCCACGCCAGCTCGACGCATCTGGCAACACTGTGACCTGCCGATAAAGCGTATTCGCTTGCTCTTGCGTAATATGTCCCTGTTCAACCCAGCCACACACTTGAGATTTTATCTGGCTCAATGTGAGTTCTCCCTCATCCTGTTTGCGCTAGCTTACTATGACCTATTCAAAATTCGCACAACATCGACAGCGTTGAGTAAATTAAATTGTGTATACTTGTAAAAAATCATTAACCTTTGGCATGATTAGGGGTGACCATGGTAATAAGACAGTTGTATCGTCTACTCTTTAGTTTCATCTTAGGGATCAGCGTATTTTCGGCCGCAATCGCCCAAGATAACAATCAGTCGCCCACAGCAACTAATACAATAGTACCCAATACAACAGCGCCCAACACAATACCGACCATTCATGTCGGTGGTTATCAATTTTCTCCCTATGTAAATCTACAACAGGACGGCCGCTACACAGGCCTCACCCTCGATATCATTAATGCATTGAATCAAATACAACAAGAAGTGTTTTTTGAATTTACCGTCACCAGTGTTGAGCACAGATATAAAGCCTATGCCTTAGGTCGCTTCGACATGATGATATTTGAGAACCCCGCTTGGGGATGGCAGAAAATAGCGGATCAGTTTATTCCGCTACACATGATAGATGGGGAAGTGTTTATTGCGCTTAAGGCCAAAGCCCATAATCAAAATTATTTCAAAAACTTAACCAATAAGTCAGTCGCATTCGTTAAGGGCTATCACTATCAGTTTGCCCTCTTTGAAACCGATGCTGACAAGTTGGCAAAGCAATTTCGCCCCTTGTTCGTCAGTAACAACAGGGCCTCTATCGAAAGCATTCTGCGCGAACGGGCAGACATAGCGCCCGTCACTCATTCCTATTTGCAGTATTATTTAAAGGTGAATCCACAAGACAGGCATTTACTTTTAATATCAGACAAATGGGACCAAGAGTACGATAACGGCATCTTACTTAGCCTCAGATCATCACTCGATGCTAAAAAGCTTTCACACTGGGTTCAGCTACTCATCGACAATGGCAAACTGGCCGAACTCGCCGCCCAATACGGGATTAAGTCGAGCCAATAATTCGCTTTTTGTTTCTTCAAGCCGTTAACGCTTTAAGCGCGACGATTATCCAAAAGCGATCAGCGATTTAGGCGACGGACAAGAGTGGTCCCAGCATAGCCAAAGTGCCGATCAGCAAGAAAATTAAGGCTTGCACTATGATCATCTGGCCACTATTTGGCGGGCTCAAAGTGGCAATGTAAAACTGCCAAATCGCGAAGATCCCGTAATTCATCCCAAGAAATAACAATAAGCTAAAGGCATACATGCCTGGGATCACCTTAAGTGCGCAGGCTAAAAGTACTGCAGTTGAGGCCACAAAAAACACTGACTGGCAGTGAAATAAACAGCGCAACATTTGCTTGCTCTGCTGGGACACATTTGCCTTTAACAACGGCGCCAATAGAACACGTTTACCATAGATTAAATGGTATCCACAGACTCCAGCACTCAAGACAGTCGCTGCCATTAATGTTAAAACCATACTGCTCCTAGTTAGTGCTCATATTTGATGGTGTTTGAAGATCAATTCGTAAACAAAACGAGAATAGCAACCCTCGGCAATAAGACCCTGAAAACCCCAGTTGAGTTTCAGCTTAACAAAAATAACCTAGCTGGCTAAGAATCATTGAGTCAACCGGACCGCAACCAACACACATGGGCCTGATAAAATGAACTCGCGCAACCCAGTGCTAAGTTCTTAGCGCAAAAAGGAGCCCTTAGGCTCCCTTACTTCACATGTTTAAAATCACAATGCTTAAAATCACATGCTTAAAAACCTGTGCGGACTAAAACCTGCGACTACATAGTTGCCATAGTCCAATAATCTAAACGCTTTTGTGGATCGGCTAATAGGTTTTTACATTCTTCTTTATATTTACCCATTAACGCACCTAAGTTACTTGAGCCACCTAAGCTTTCGATTTGACGCGCTTTAGCAGCGGCAACTGCTTGAGTCACTTCAGCTTCAGAGCTGTATTTCTTGGCTAGATTCTCAGACTCAATTTTAGAGCTTTTTAAACGCTCACCCACGGCCTGCATTTGTGGTGCATTCATCGCCCCAATGGCTTCTGAGCTAATTTGATAGTAAGCGGCACATTCAATAGCTTCTTTACTAAACGCTTTTTCTGCTTCATCAGCCCAAACTGCAGTACTGGCACTCAATACTAAACCACCTAATACTAACGTTTTTACCTGAGTTAACATGTTACTTTTCCTTTTAATCGCCATAAATTAACCTACTCAAGCCCTCGGTGGATCTCAAGCTCGTAGATATAAAAATCTTGGTTACGCACAAAGCCTAAGCCTTCATACAAGCCCTGTGCGCGCTGGTTTTTTTGCTGTGTTTCTAACATCAAATAACTCATATTATGCGCTTTGGCATAACTGGCGGCCTGCTGCACTAGCGCTCGCCCAATTCCGACACATCGAGCATGTTGAGTCACATACACATCATTGAGGATCAACATAGGAGCCATACGCAACGATGAAAAGCTGGGATACATTTGCACAAAGCCTAATCCAAGCCCTTGATTATCTTTGGCAATAAATATTACCGATGACTCATCTAATAATCTTGCATGAATAAACTGCTCCGCGGCCGCTACATCATCCCTGCGCCCATAAAACTGTCGGTACTCATTGAATAACACTGCAACCTCATGGGCATGAGTCACATCTGCTCGAGTTATAATGCTTGCCATGGAAATTTCCTTTTTATCGTTAGAGTGTTGGCGGTCGTTGTCGCAATCGAAATTGCAGACTGTTTTTCACTGCTGGCCACTCAGCATCAATAATGGAATACACCACAGTATCGCGAATTGTGCCGTCTTTAAGAATTTTGTGATTACGCAACACACCATCTTGCTTAGCACCCAGTCTCGCAATAGCTTGTCTGGAGGCTTGGTTATGCCAATGAGTCCGAAACTCAACGGCAATGGCATCTAAGGTTTCAAAGGCAAAGGTCAATAACAATAACTTAGCTTCGGTATTGATCCCCGTACGCTGGGCACGTTTTGCATACCAAGTGTAGCCAATCTCAAGGCGACGATTTTCAGACTCCCAGTTGCAAATTCGCGTGCATCCGACAATTTCACCGGACACTTTATCTCGTACTGCAAAAGGAAAACTCTGACCCCGCGCTTTTTCTTCGAGGGCTTTAGTCACATAGGACTTCACCTCGGCGGGTTCTGGCACACTAGTAAACCACAAACGCCAAAGTTGACCATCTGTCACAGCTAAACTCAATGCTGCCACATGGGACAGAGATAAGGGCTCAAGCACAATATACTCACCCGTTAAACAACCTAAGTTATCTTCACAGCCCACAGTCTCGCCTCCGTTAGATGATTGAAAAGTGTGTTGTTGCGCACATTTTTATCTAGCCTAACATTAAACGAGAATAAAAAAACACCCTATTTTCAGCATGATTGGACAAATTTATCCCATTGTCGGCGGCTTAGATTACCTAAAGCTTAAGAGTGTAAAAAAATTTGAAAAAATGAGTAGATGACCGTTAAATCAGATTGGAATAAATACTGCTGCGGAAGAATAAGTCACTAAATGGCCAATCAATATCCGAGAAATAGCCAACGACATTGCGCAGTCGCGATTGGTGATTGGTGATTGGTGATGACCAAAAGCGATAATCAAGAGCAAAAACACCTAAACCTGTGGGTGGCATTTAGGCGTTTAATATCAGGTTAAGTTAAAAGCTAAAGCTAGAAACTAAAGTTAAAAGCCATGCACGCTGTTACTGACCCTAAACCAACCCGCAATGCTATTACGCTGGGCCAAGGTTTTAGTCACTTCATGGGGAAAGCGCTCACTGAGAAAAATCACAAAATGGCCCATTTTAGGTGCGATGCGTTCAATCTCAATGTCAGCTTCATCATAAATAATCAACTCGCCACAATCTGCCGCTTTCCAGTCAGGATTTAAGAAAAACACTGTGGTTAGGATGCGGTTTTGACTGCCTTTTAGCGCATCGACATGTTTCTTATAGAATGCCCCAGGCTGATATACCGCATAGTGGCTTTCATAGTCGAATAACCCCATAAATAAGCGACGATTCAAGCCATTTTTGAGTTGCGTCATCAGCTCAAGATATTGGGCATCAGGCTCGTTGTGCTCTTCTAACCACTGTATTCTGTCGCGGCGAATATCGGGATTTAATTGTTGCTCGGCGCCACGACCAATAGAAGCGGCTTTTAGCTCATGTGCTTGCGTCGATTGAATTTTTTCCAATAGCACTTGGCTAATATTGTGAGGAACTAAGTCAGATAAAAAGATATAGCCTTTGTCTACCAAGGCATCAGCGATCACGTCCAGCATTGCTTCACTTAATTGCGAAACCATTATGCTACATCCAATAAAAGGGCTACGCTTTTGCTGTACTCAAGGGCTCAAGGAGGGATTAAGTGAGCCTGATTTTCGAGGGGCGTCAATAAGAGATATGATTGCCATATCTCGACAGTAAATTTTGCGGAATTTTAGAGTAAAGAACGCCGAATTACAATAAAATAAAAACCCATATAAACAATATGTTACAGCTAACTAAACAGTTCAACAGGCTCATCATCTGGGCTGAGCTGTAAACACTGCTCAAACTGTAATCCAAGTTTGTTCAACAATGCCTTTGAAGCACCATTATGGGCGCTCACAATCGCGACAATACGCTCAATACCTAAACTTTTACCTAGGTCAAAAGCGGCTTTCGCGGCTTCGAATGCATAACCCTTACCCCAATATTGCGGCAAGAATGCATAACCTATGTCGACATTATCAAGCGTCGGCCGCTTGATTAAACCGCAGATGCCAATAGTGAATCCATTCTCTGCGAGCACGACGGCGTAAAAGCCAAAACCACACTCGGCGTAACTTTTCATCGGTCCATTGAGGATATAATCCTTGGCCTGCACAAGCGTGCGTACTCCTCTGTCCCCAATATTCTCAATAAAGCCTTGGCTATTGAGCAAGACTAACATAAATGAAGCATCGGCTGGGGTTAACTGCCGCAGGATTAATCTAGGAGTACGCGCCACTTGCATAGGATTTCTCCACTAGAAATAGACAATGTTTATAAAAAAATAGCTATAAGCTTTTTCATAAATAACGGACGTATTGGCTGCCGTCCTTTTGCGGTTTTTGGGGTGCCACAACCGCTGGCGTGCCGACATACAAAAAGCCGACGATTTGATCGTGTGGCTCAAGGCCTAAGGCGGCATTCACATTGGCATCGAAGGCAAAATCACCCGTTCGCCATACAGCACCTATGCCTAAGGCAAAAGCCGCCTGTTGCATCGCCATCGTCGCGCAGCCCGCTGCAATTTGTTGTTCAAGTACGGGTACTTTAGGATGTTGCTGCGTTTTCGCCACCACGGTAATCACCATAGGCGCACGCATTGGCATGCCCTTAGCTTTATTAACGAAATCCTCGTCGGCGCCACTCGCTTTAGCCGCCTCAACAAAGATATCGGCTAAGGTGTTTAACCCTTGATCAGTGGCAATAATAAATTCCCATGGGGCTAAGGCACCATGATCTGGCACACGAATGGCGGCATCTAAGATGATTTTTAATTGAGTCGCATCGGGAGCGGGAGCGATTAATCGCGGGGTCGATTGACGGGTGAGCAAAAGTTCAATAGCGTCCAAGTTCTTATCCTAGTTCGATATAAATTGCGTTCAAGCATAGCAAATTGCTGGCAAAGAGGCATAAAAAAATCCCACCGCATGGGTGGGATTTAACGCTTTGATTGCGCTTGAAAATCCAGAGCTCTTTATAAAAGGCTTACTTAACCCCGCAGCGCTTAGCGATAAAATAATCTAGGCTAGTGTAACGACCGCCGCCTAAGGTAAAGAGTGCCAACAACATAATGAAATAAGTTGCCGCAAACTCTATCCCATTATTAAGCACAGCTAAGTTACCTGAGCTGGTTAGCCAGTCGTAATTACCGTGCTCCTGCAATATTTCTTTGGCTTTCGCCAGTTTATCCCCTGCTTCAAGCACTCTGTCGTTAGCTAGCCAAGAACTGCCATCGGCAATCGCTAACCAGCCATTTGGCCAATGCACGGTAAATGCAGCGACCAACATAGTGACCATCAAAGGGATAGATATCAGCCTCGTCGCAAGCCCAAGCAGCAATAAGATAGCGCCAAAGAACTCGGTTCCCGCCGCCAATCCAGCCATTACCGCCGGCATTGGCAGGCCTAAACCCCAATCGGGATTGGCAAACCAAGCAACCGTATCGTCAAAGTGGGCGAGCTTGTTATAACCCGCTTGCATCAACACGGGCGCAAGGTAAATCCTGAGGGCTAATGGCGCTACGCCATCGAAATAGCGACTCATATTGAGCAATTTTTGGTAAAGGGATGCAAGTGGCATAGTGTCTCTCTTTGACTAATTTATTGGCTTGCAGGAATAGACCCTAGCAAGCCAATAAATCTTTCATGGCCTAGGCTTTTTTTGCACTCGCCTCTTTTTCAATGGCTTCTTGATTAAGCTCGGTGAGATCTTGAATGAGTCCACCCAACTTTTTATAAAAATGTTTCGACTGCTTCTCCGACAAACTCGTGTTCATCGCTAACAGTAAGGTCCCAAATGCCTCAGTATTTTTGCGTAAAAACACTTTATGTTGCTCAGACTTAAGCTCATCGGGCTGCGTCATCAACAGGGTCAAACGCTCGGTTAATAGCGCTTTATCTGCCCGCTGCCCAAGAGCAACTTCAAACTGACGTAACCATTCGTGGCGGTATTCGAGCCACATATCTAAGGTGGATAAACGCTGTTGATTATACTGATGAATAAGCACTTTTTGTTCTGCACTCACACTGCCAAGCCAGTCATCAAATTGCTCTTGAAGGTTTTCGTCGGCCTCTTTTTGTAACTGCGTTGGAGTTTTGCCGGCAAACTCTTTGACGAGCTCCTGCTCATCTTCCCGTAATTTGGCGAGGATTTGCTTCACCTGTTCATCGGACAAGGACATGATGATGGGCAGTAATTCTGGCAAAGCAAACTCAAACAAACGAAACCAATGCCGCTTAGCAATCTCCACATGCTCGGCCCATAATACTGGTGTTAAGGTATTGGTTTTGATGAGGCTTTCGACTTCTGTTAATTGCACCACATAGTGGGACAATTCTTTGGATTGATGCCACAGGACAAATTTTTCAATGAGGGCGTCAAATGCCTTTTGCTGTGGTTTATCTAAGGTAACGTAGTCCTCTTGCTCCCAACCGATAGCCCAATCGAGAAAATGGTAACTGAATTTAGTGGAACAGGCGCTTAAGCCTAAGAGACACACAAGTAGCATCACGCCTTTTTTCATTCTGAATCATCCATCCTAGAACTGTTGCTAATATGACGCTTGAGCCTATATAAAGTTGCCTCTTATATCAAACAAGTTTGTCTAATAAAGGTTTTTAATATGTTAATACTTTGCCTGCTTTAAATCGCCAATCGTGCAGCTAATCGCTATGATTCTTGGGTGATGAGCGGCCAAAAACAATCAAACCATGCGAGATAGTCGGCGCTACGACTGGCCTCCGTTTGCGCTGCCATCAATAATGCCCAGTAGCAAGCAAATACCCAGTACATGTCAATGGCGGCAGGCACGGCCGCTACGGCGTGGGCCGTGACATAGAGATGTTGACTCAGATACTGTGTCACTAACTCGTTTTGCTGGATTGGCGTTAACGCATGGGTCGCTAACACTACGGCTAACTCACACAGTGGATGCGACGCCGTCGCATACTCAAAATCAATACAATACAAACGGTTGTTTTTGAGTAACAGATTGTGGGGATTAAGATCGCGATGGCAAAACTGCGGCTTAATTAAACAAGCCGCTAAGTCATCACACCAATGTTTGATGTCGATTTGGATGTTAAGCAACTTAGCGACTCGCTCACTCCAATCGTGCGTGAGCGCAAGAGATGCCTGATAGGCAAGCATCTGCTGGTGATATTCCTGCCATTGCTCTGTGATACTAATGGCATAAGAACCTGTGGGCAGTTCCCGCAATTGCAGCAATAATTCCAGCAGTAAATGCGCAGCTGAGTTGGGATGCTTATCTTGCTGTATTGGCATCAGCCAAGGCTCAGGATTAAAACTAGCTTGTTGTGAATCGCAGTGATGTAAAATGCCCAAAGACGACTGTCCCAACATAAAATCAGCGGCACTGGTTTGGCGCTCTAATGCAGGCCAATGGATGAAGCGTTTACGTTGAAAGCGTTCGCTATCAATCACATTGTGTTCAATTGCCGCCCACTCTGCTCCGCTCGCTACAGCACTTTCGATAAGGCCACTCTCGATAAAGTCACTCTCAATAAGGTCACTCTCAATAAAATCACTGAGGTAGTAGCGCTCATCTTCACTCACCCACAGCAGTGCTGGGGCAAGTTTAGCTTGGGCGAGTTGTTGCCAGTAAAAACGCTCCTGCTGGCGGGTGCAAAAACTGTCCGCCGCATCGGCATTGACCCGCAGCACATAACAGCCTGCAGGCGTAGTGATCTTATAATTATGATTACTCAAGCCGCCCGAAAGTTCGCAAATGCTCAGCACTTGCTCAAGTCCAGCTCGTTTGAGTATGGGCAAGAGTGCGTTGAATGATTCGCCTGCTGAGTATGGCTTAGCAGCGTTTACATCGAGCATTAACTGAGTAACTTCAAGGCATTGGCCTCACGGGCGTCGGCTAATGCAGTGCGCCACAGGAAATACCCTACTACTGCAAGCCCCACATAGAGTACGAATAATAGTGAGGTCAGCATCAAGCCTTTACTGAGATAAAGGTAAATCGACACTATGTCGATAACGACCCAGTAGAGCCAATTCTCAAGTACTTTCTTCGCCACTAAATAGGTCGTCATCACAGCGAAACAGGTCGTCGCCGCATCTAAATACGGGAACGCGGCTTGAGTATACGTTGCCATGCCGTGACCGACTAATAGCGAAATAACGCCTGTCACCGCGATCAGTTTCAAGTGGGTTTTCAACGGCCAAGTGGTCACTTTGACCCCTTGATGTTTATCGCCGCCTTGGGTCCAGAGCCAATATCCATAGAGCGCCATCGCCATATAATAGATATTCAGCACTGACTCCATCAATAACGACACCTTCCAAAACAACACAGTGTAAATGGCGGTACTAGCAAAGGCCGCCGCCCAGCACCAGACGCTCGCCTTCATCGCCAGCAGTAGATATGCCATGGCTAGCAATACCGCCAAGGCTTCCCATGCGGTCATCACATGGACTTCACCAAAGGCCGCATTTATACTCTCGACCAAGGTTAACCATAAATCTGTCATTGTGTTGTTCTCACTGCCTATTTATCGCGTATGTGACGGTAAAGCGTTATTCGCTGTGGGCTAAATTAAGCTCACCACCGATAAACTTACACACAAATACTGCCTTGCCCCACTTCTCATGGGCGGCTTGCATCTCGGTCGCCAGCATAGTCATCACATCTAAATAATCGCCGCACACTTGTGTTGCCATCGCATTCGTCACGCGCTCGATATGAGGATAGCTATCCACCCGGCCAATGAACCACTTAATCGGATCGAGGTAGTTCTCATTGAAGGGATACATGCTAATTTCTGCGGTCAGTTTCATTTTAATTCCTTAAATTTGAGAGAAGCTGTAGCCCTTACAGTGGACTGCAGCTTAGTCATGAGTTAACCCAATAGGCTCATAGTGACATGTGCCATTACATCAGTTTTTACATAAACTTAACGTTAAAGGTTACGCCAATCTGACGCGGATCGCCGTAACGAATATATTGCTTTTCAGCCCAGCCATTATCTGGCTCGTTACCGAAGTAGAAGCCGCGCACACCGTATTCTTCATTGAACAAATTACGGCCCCATAAATAGGCTGACCATGCACTCGCCTCATAACCCACGCGGGCATTGACGATAGTGTAGGGCTCAGAGCGGGATTCATTGCTGTCGGAATAGTAAAACTCACTCTTACCGCTCAGGTTTAGGTTAGTAAACCAGCCCGAATTGGTACGATAAGTCCCGGCAAGGCTGTAGGTTAAGTGTGGTGAATGGGCCAGATCGCGGCCAGTTAAATCGACCTCAGTGCCGTATTTATCCTGATACTGGTAATCACCGTAGGCTGTTTCTAACCAACCTAAGCTTGAGTAAATTTGTAGATTATCCGTGGCATACCAGGTCGCATCTAACTCAGCACCATAGTTATTAGAACTACCAGCGTTTTCGGTGAACAAGATAAAACGCTGAGGTTTATCAGGGTCTTGCTGGGATGCCGCCACCTGTTGATCTTGTCTGTCCATATAGAACAGCGCCAAATTAGTATCGATAAGCCCAGCTAACCAATGGGATTTAAGGCCAATTTCATAGTTATAAAGCGTCTCAGTACTAAACTCTTTTTTATCGTTCAATTCGACAGGTAAAGTCATGTTGAAACCGCCCGCCTTGTAACCGCGCGCGACACGAACATAAGCGTTGTGCGAGTCATTCAGCACTTTACTCACTGCAATATGACCGCCCCACATGGTTTCACTCGGGTCGAAATTATCGTTATTCGTATCTGAGTAATGACTGTTGCGGCGCTCCAAACGTAGGCCCACAGATAAGGCATAATCTGAGCCCAGATCCGTATCGAGCTGACCAAACAAGGCATAGTTCGTCGCTTCATACTCAGAGTCTAAGACTTCATCCGGCAAAGTATTGTATTCAGAATACAATTGGTTATCTTCTTTCAGATTCATGCCGTACACACCAAGCAACCAATCAGTACTGTCCGCAAAGATTCGGCCCTGCTCGGTAGAACTTAAGCGAAACTCTTGCGACACAGTTTTACGTTGGCCCGTTTTATCCCAAAAATAATCATATTGGCACGGCGCCAGATTGCCATCGTCATCACTGCATTGCTTAGAAGCCCAATACTCTGGGTTCGACCAATCGCCATCGTAACTGTAATGGTGATCGGTATTCGCAAAGGACGTTAACGAGGTCAACTCAAAGGTTTCAGCGCCAGAATAGGTCGCTTTAAAGCCTGCACCTGTGGTGCGCTGGCTATCGACACCCGGTTGATCCGATGTCGTCTGGGTCGGTGAATTGGTTAAACTCCACACATCATAGCCATTATCAAAATCGGCGTGCAGCACAGTTAAATCAAACTGCAAATCGTCAGTCGCATACCAGCGCAGCTTAGCGCGGCCGCTGAACTCATCGCGGCCATTGGTATCGTCACGGCCTAAATAGAGGTTGTCGTGGTAGCCATTTTGTTGATGTTGCTGCAGTGAAACGCGATAAAGCAGCTTGCCAGAATCGGTTAATGGGCCTGAACTGAAACCGCTAAACGTGCGTAAATCATCATCACCTAACGAGACTTCTGCACCATGTTCAAACACATCAGTGGGGTCGTTACTTTTCAGATAAATCAGTCCCGCTAAGGCATTCGCGCCATAACGTGTGCCCTGTGGTCCACGTAGCACTTCGACCTGTTGTAGATCGTACATGCTCGACACCATGCCAATACCGGATAAATCGATATCATCTATGATGTAACCCACAGAAGAATTTGGTGCACCTTGGTATTGCTCTTGCTCACCTACGCCGCGAATTTGAAAATACTTCGGCCGCGAACTTCCACCTGACCAGTTAAAGTTGGCGATTGAATTAAGCAGATCTTCAAAGTGCTGCGCGCTTTCATCTTGAATTTTTTGACTGTCGATAACGGTAATACTGGAGGGCATTTTTTCTAAACTTGAGCTGCGAAAATCCGCCGTCACCACCATGACTTCCATCTCAGTGCTGGGATCGGGTTTATCAATAGCATCGGTTTGTGCAAATGCAGAAGTGCTCAGCGCGGCAGCAATGGCTAATGCCAGCGGCGCTCGGGTTAAAAACAAGCTGGGCGATACGATTAAAAACGGGGAATGACGTTTTGACGTGTTACTGTTTAGCGTTTTACTGTTTAACATAGGACCTCAAATACATAGTTTGAGATCCGGCAACGAATAAGCGATTCAGAAGTGTGCTGTTGATTGGCCCATTCCTACGCCGGTATTAGCCGGATCAGGTTCTAAGGGTTCGTCAGCTGACATCTCAGTTTGCAGTAATCAACGTAAATTAATTCGCTGCAAACACCCCTTGGCGACGCCTAGTATACATGACTGATATGAAAATAGGACACTCTTATCTGATATCCTATTAATTAGCCCTAATACGATTAATACTGAACTAGCAATAAAGTTTACGGTTAAAGCAACAAGCAAATTCCTTCCATCAATTTGACCGCCTATGATGATAATGCTATAGAAGGTCGCAATTTCGAACACAGTAGCAGGATTATACTCAATGCAGCTAAAACCTTTATCAAAAGGACGTTATAGCCAGCGATGGGAGCAAGACTATCCACTTATTGAAGCGGTTGTGCTCAGCTGTATCAGTGAAATAAAAATGCTGAAAAAAGGTGCTCATCTCATGACACAAGGTGAAGCAATGCCATCACTTGTCTTGGTGAAGCAAGGACGAGTCTCGCTCGGCCATACCGCGAGGAATGGTCGATGTTTTCAATTAGGTACTATTGATTGTGATTCACAACTATTTGGTGAAATGGAGTTTTTTACTCAATACAGCTGTCAACTTGATATTATTGCTAATGAACCCCTAGAAATCCTGATGATTAGTGCGGAAAAACTACAACATTCCCTAGGTCAGCACCCTCAACTCGCGCTGTTTTTCGCCAGTGCAATTGCGATTGACTACCAAGATACTGTCGATATTTTTACTAGGCGACTGCTATATCCAATCAGTTATAACGTGGCATTTGATATTTACCATGAATATTTAAATGACTTACCCGTAGATGGCTTTAGTAAACGCTATTTAGAGGCTGAACGATTTGGTACTACCGACAGAGTCTACCGACGAGCACTACAAAATCTGGAGGAACGAGGCTTAATTGAACGGAAAAAAGATGGTATTCAAATTTGTGATCTCAACGCGCTAAAGAAATTCGTCGAAGCTGGCATATAAAAATTTAAGATATAATCCACACTCGGCTTAATTTAATAGCCGAGTGTAGCATTGATTCATCCGCAAATTAACTTGCAGAAAGCGAGTTTGGTGCCATCGCTGGTTTCATCCGACTTGAAACCATCAATAGAATAAATATCGCCGCATAAAGTAGAGGAATAACATACATCACTGTTTGTAATCCAATTATACGCTCAAAGAAAGAACTGATCGCTGGACTAAACATCGCCCCAGCACTTCCACTGATAAGAATATATGACACATTTTTACTACTGGCTTTTTTTACAAAAGACACTCCATAAGCAATAAACGCATTATAAAGAGCAGCACATGCAAAACCATAACCATAGGTTAAATAGGCTATCCAATTAAGATTATCGGTACTTACAATCGCAGCAGTGATAATCATAGCTAAAGCAATAATGCAGACTAAAAAATGGTGAATTTTTACACGAGTCACGATCACAGTCGAAATTAGGGCACCAATTAGCGCAGCGGACCAATATTGAGTAATAATATTACCCGCCTCTTCAAACGGAATATCAAATTTTTGTTTTACAAATAAAGGTGCCCAAGTTAAAAATGTATATAATGCGAGCATCCCTAAAAATAATCCAATACCCCCGCTAATAATTCCAAGATTCCACTCAGATTGTTGCTTCTCTTCTGTTGAAGAAGACTGCTCACATATAGAAAAATTAGTGAATAATGTAATAATGACGGTACCTAACGCGACCAAACCTACAGCTAAATAACTGTAACTCCATGATAATGAGCTTGTTAATGCATAAGTTGTTATCAATGGAAAAATAACACCTGCAATATTAAAAGTCGCATCCTGCACCACTAACATTGTACTTTGTAATTTCTCTTGCCACACAGACACCACAATCGTGCCAGCAATACATAGACCGATACCGCCACAAAAACCAATCAAGGTCATGGCCACCAACACAACTTGTAGGGAACTTGTTAGATGTAAAGCAAGCGCAGACAAAGCAACCAGACTGTAACTTATTAAAGTAATTCTTTTTATGCCCATTTTTTCAATAAAGAAAAATGCTGCAATCGTTCCCGCTAAAGCGCCACCATTTAGCAACGAGAATATTGACGCAACTTCATTAACATTTGCAGTAAATTTCTCAGCTATTGGTTCAATCAACATCCCGAATTGGGTCGCAAAACCGGCCATAATAAAATTGGCGAGGAAACTGATAGCAGTTAAAGTGATTTTATTATTCATTATTTCATTCCATCAGTGAAATGCTAAGGGTTCAAAGGGTGACCTTAAAACTAATTAAGGGCAGTTTCTAACGCTAGCTCGATCATATTATTAAAGGATAATTGACGCTCTTCTGCTGTTGTTTCCTCACCCGTTAAGCAGTGATCAGAGACAGTTAAAATAGCTAATGATTCAATACCTTGCTGATGTGATAATCCATAAAGCCCCGCCACTTCCATATCAATACCTAATACCCCAAAACGTTCAAGTGCTGGGATCATATCTTCATCAGGATCGTAATAAAGATCACCACTAAAGATATTGCCAACTTTTACACTAATGCCTTTCTCATTCGCTTTTGTATAAGCTTTATGTAATAAGGAAAAAGTTGCAGACGTCGCCATCTGGTAGCCACTGCTACGCTTGCTGTTAGTAGGAGAATCTGTGCCAGCTGATTGAGCTAAAATAACATCTCGCATTTGTACATGTCTTTGTGTTGCACCTAAACTGCCAATACGAATAATGCGTTTAACGCCAAAATAATTTATTAACTCATGTCCATAGAGCACCATAGATGAAATACCCATCCCGTGACCCATGACAGAAATGCGTTGTCCTTGGTAAAAACCCGTATAACCAAGCATATTGCGAACATTAGTCACCTCTATTGCATCGGTGAGATAAGTTTCAGCGATATATTTAGCACGCAGCGGATCGCCCGGCATAATCACTGTTTCAGCAAAATCGGTAGGTTGAGCATTTATATGAGCGGTCATTTTTATATCCTCAAAATTGAATACTCCGATACTAGTGCTCAATCAAAGGATACATTTAGGACTAAAGTCCGGTTCTTGTCCTGCTGTAAGTTTTTTTACTCAACAATGAGTAATTAATCGCAAATTTCAACATGACAAGGCTGAATGAACAAAGGTAAAAAATGAGAAAAGGTTGTTGGCAAATTAATCAAGACGGATAAAAATGGCTTACTCCTGAAAAAGTAAGCCATTATAGCAATCGTTTTATATCAAAAATAATTTATAAACTAAACAAAGGCGAACTCAGACTTAATTCGAAAAGGTTTCGCGCACGTACACATCAAATTTAACCGCTTGGGCATTGGGCGCCACGGCGGCGACTTGCAATTGTTGCTTGCCATGCAACTTGACCGATTTCCAGCTTGTCGCTTCATCTTCGATAGTAAAACCGCTGGCGTCGTACCAAGTGAATTTATACTGCACACGCATATCGGTAGACGATTTGCTGACAATCAGCGCAGAGCCCTGCACTAAATCGCCGACTCGGCGTGCATCCACACTTTCAACTCCAATATCTCGGGCAAAGCTGGAATTATCGACGCGGGTTTCACCGAGCGAACTCACTGAAATACCTGCGGTATGTGAGGCACAAGCACCTAAGGTCAGCGCCGCGGCCAGTAATAGTCCTGTATAAATTTGTTTCATCTCTTTCTCCCAGTCACGCGACAAAATGCGCGGCCAGCGCGCATCATTTCCCATTAAACGACAAGCTAATCGAACTGTGCTGAACTTATGCTTAACAAGACAGACTTAATCATCACTCAAACATCTGCTCAATAAAACGAGTTAATCAATCAGAAAGTGCGCCCGTGCCGTAGCGATGAGCTGCTTTCGATTGGTTTGCCAACAATCGATATTCACGTTGGCCACTCTTCGCCCCTGACGGGTAATACGACATTCAGCAAAGCTATCTTTATGCAGTCCTGCACGTAAATAGTCGATTGAAAAATCGACCACTTTAGGCACTTTGGCTGTTTGCATAAAGACCATTAACTGCACTATCGCCGACATCTCCATAAAACCTGCAATGACGCCGCCATGAATGGCGGGCAACACAGGATTACCGATATTGTCGTCCTTAGCAGGCAATTTAAAAATCAGTTCATCACCAAAACGCTCAACCTTCATACCAATAAATTTGGCATAGGGGACGTGCTCAAGTAAATGACCAAAATCGTTAAGCTCAGTCGCGCGCTTAACAATGCCTTGCACATCGATAGGCGCTTTTACTTGGGCGTGTTGAGTGGCACTGGCTGTACCAAGTTCCGAATTATTTGCGCTCATCAGTGTCTCCTATCTCAGGCTCGGCTTCACCCATCAGCGCTTGTCTAAAGGCATCACCCACCATTTCTGGGCTGATCCGCATAAAGGAACCAACAGCATGGGCAATAGGATCATCTATGCTGTCTTGATAAGCAATCGCGCGGGTAAAGGCAATATTGGAAGACAATTTGTAGCATTCCGCAAACCCAAACACAGGCTTATGGGGCTGAGCGGGCTTCATATAATCCACCCGCAAATCGAGCGTAGGTGAGATTTCTAACAATTTGAATTTATGGAATATCGCGCTAACCACAGCACTGCCACAGGCGGTATCCATTAAAGTGGTAATGACTCCGCCGTGGATAACGCCCGTATCGGGATAACCAATTAATTCAGTGCTGTAGGGCAACTCAATCAACACATGGTGCTCGCTCGCCTCCAGTACCGTTAAACCGAGACGGCGACACTGAGCGAGTTGATCCACAAACCGCTGCGCCATTTGGGTCAGCGGGAAAAAATCCGAATTTACCTTCATTTGCCTTGGCTCAACATGGGCCCCAGAGGCTCACCGCCCACAAGGTGGAAATGAATGTGATAGACTTCTTGTCCACCGTGTTGATTGCAGTTCATGATCAGTCGGTAGCCATCTTTAGCGATACCCGCTTCCGCCGCCAATTTAGCCGCAACCGTCATCATACGGCCAAGCACTGGCTCATCAGAGGCTTTCATGTCGTTCGCCGTTGGGATCAAATGATTCGGCACAATCAAAATATGGGTTGGCGCCTTAGGGGAAATGTCTCTAAAGGCAGTCACAAGTTCATCTTGATACAGAATATCCGCGGGAATTTCGCGACGAATAATTTTGCTGAAAATCGTTTCTTCGGCCATGGGGCGTCCTCCTTGGGTTAGTTGGCATAGTATATACCCAAACAACTTGAAGATGCATGATTCAGCTGGAGTTTAACGCACTTTAGGCAAGGCGGTTATTTGCGGACCTAGTGGGCTAAGTTAAAAATAACCAACAAAGCATAAAGTGCGTTAAAACCCGCCGGGACGGAGCGTCTAGGGCACTCCACTCCCGTGTTGCATCAATTCAAAAGGTGGCCGACATTCTGTCATTGATGCGCCTTGAATTGAAGCACCCTAGGCGCTCTGAACTCGTATCTTCAGGTTGCTTGGGTATATTGACAATTCAATACTTTGTGTCTGTAGATATTTTGCTTTTCATTTGCCAGTTGCAGGCATTTTTGGCAGCATGGCCACCATTAAAACACTCAGGTTTTGCAGGATAAATATGATCCATTACCAGATAATCCCCGTCGATCCGAAAGCCCATTTATTCGCAGTCACGATGACATTATCCCAGCCCAAGCCTGTGCAGGTCTTTAGCCTACCCGCTTGGCTGCCTGGCAGTTACATGGTGCGTGACTTTACCAAAAACATCATTGAACTCAAGGCACATGATGCTAATGGCCAAACGCTCAAGCTAATCCAGCTAGATAAGCAAACTTGGTCGGTTGACAATAATAGCAGCGAAATCATTTTGACTTATCAAGTGTATGCTTGGGATCTGTCGGTGCGCACTGCGCATTTGGACACAACCCACGGCTTCTTTAACGGCAGTAGCGTGTTTTTATCCGCCCACGGTTTTGAACAACAAACCCACACCGTCACTATGTTACCGCCCTCAGAGCCAACATTAGGTGACTGGCACGTTGCTACGAGTATGACCCGCATCAGTGGTGACGACTTTGCCTTCGGCCAATTTAGTGCCACAAGCTATGACGAGCTTATCGATCATCCAGTGGAAATGGGCTTATTTACCTTAGCCAGTTTCAATGCCTGCGGCGTCCAACACGATATCGTCCTCAATGGCCGCCACCGCGCTTGCATGCCAAGGCTCTGCCAAGACTTGAAAGCCATTTGCGAATATCAAATCAACCTATTTGGTACGCCTGCGCCGTTTAAACGTTATTTGTTTATGACCACAGTATTAGACAATGGCTTTGGCGGGTTAGAGCACAGAGCTTCTACCGCATTAATGTGCTCTCGCAAGGACTTACCGCTGTCCCTCAATGCGCCAATTAATAACGACTATCGCACTTATTTATCCCTGTGCAGCCACGAGTATTTCCACAGCTGGAACGTGAAGCGGATTAAGCCGGAGTGCTTTTTACCCTATAAACTTGAGGCTGAAATCTATACGCCGCAGCTATGGGCCTATGAAGGTATCACCTCTTATTATGATGACTTCCTTACCTATCGCGCCGGACTGGTAGATGAACAAAGCTATTTAGATATGCTGAGTGAGACCTTCACCCGCGTCTATCGCAGCCAAGGACGCTTTAAACAAAGTGTTAAGGACTCCAGCTTTAATGCATGGACTAAGTTCTATAAGCAGGATGAAAACGCGCAAAACGCCATCATCAGTTATTACACCAAAGGCGCGCTGTTTGCGCTGTACTTAGATTTAACCCTGCGCAGTGAAACCCAAGGCAAATACAATCTCGACCATGTTATGCAGATTTTATGGCAGGAATATGCTCTGCAAGACAAAGGCACGACTGACGGCTGTCACCAAGCGATTGTCGAGCGACTCCTAGTCCGTGATTGCCACGATTTGTTTGCCTACTTAGAGAACACCGACGATATTCCACTGGCTCCGCTACTTGCCGAATTTGGCGTCGAGTTTAACCTTCGAGCCAGCCAAGGTCCGCAGGATGTGGGCGGCGGGCAAGCGAAAGGTTATGACATTGCCTTTGGCGCGAAAACTCAAGCGGCGCCGATGGGATTGAAAGTGGTGACTGTTACCCAAGGCAGCCCTGCCCACCTTGCGGGATTAAGTGCGGGGGATATCTTAATCGCCGCCGATAACTTGCAAGTCAGCGCGCAATTTGAGTCGCAGCTACAGCAATATCCGCTGGGTGAATCCTTGACTCTACATTGGTTTAGACGGGATGAATTGATGACGGGTGAATTGATGATAACTGCCGCGCCTAAGGACACTGTCGCCCTAGCGATTAGCGACAAGACTAAACTCGCGGCTTGGTTAGGACGTTAGTTTAACGTTTTGATTAGACAGGTTTTAAGAAAAACAAAAGGGGCAAAAGCCCCTTTTATCATTTCTGAGATAACACTTAACTTAGGTACTAATCTCTAAACGCACACATCTATGTCTAGATCAGTATTCCCTTGCCAAATTAGTGTCTTCTATCAGTGCTAATACAGACTTAAACCACCACATCGTGCAAATAGGTCTGCGCCCACGCGATCGCTTGACCACGGCTCGACACACCTATCTTACGGAATACTCGGTACAAATGGGTTTTTATCGTGCTTTCACTGACAAACAACTGATTGGCAATATCTAAGTTAGTACTACCCGTTAAGAGAGCTTGTAATACTTCTCGCTCACGAATTGTCAGCGGTTCAGTATCTTCGAACAAACCAAAGTCATCGTTCACCCCATTGACGAGTTGAATTGGGATCACCCTATGGCCTCGTAAAATATTCGAGAATCCTAGGCTAATCTCAGTTAAACCCGCATCGAGATAAAACACCCCTGCGGTCGTGGCAGCTTGCATTAAAAAGCGCGCATCCACTTGTTTAGGGAATTGTAAATAGACGACTCGTACACTTGGTTGTTCACGGGCAAGTAAACGCTGAAATTGATGGGCTTTTTGAAGATCAACAGTCGCTAAATCAATCACTACCATTGAGGCATGATTATCCTTGATTTGTTCACACATCTCATCTGGGCTGACTTGAGTCAACTTAACGAGAAACTCCTGTGGCCAACGTCCTGCTAGCAGTTCCATTAATACTTGCGATCGTGACACTACAATCCAATGTAATATTTTGAACATCCTGCTCACTCCCTGTCTGATTAACGATTATTCACTTTGAGAACCTAAGATCCTCTCAATACAACTTCAACATCCGTTCAATAGACTTCCAAGTCTATCGTGGTGACGATATTAGCATTAGATAAAACAGATTAAAAAGACTTACGTGAAAAATATTTACCGTACGCAAATCAAAAACTTCTAACACTTTCGTTGAATCCACTATCAATCAGAAGTCTTAATTGAAACTGAAAAAAATTACTGAAATTTTTAGATAAAAGCGTAAGATCATATCAACACAAAAAATAAGGAAATTCCATGTCCAGCAGTAAACCCACCGCGCTTGAAGTCAAATCCTACCCTGTGTGGGACAAACCGACTCGATTATTCCATTGGATAAATGTCATTCTCGTGCTCGCACTCATCTTAGTGGGTGGCATCATGATGTATCGCACTGAGTTAGGCATCACTGAGTTAACCGGCAAAATTGGCTTAAAAACTTTACACGTGTGGATAGGATATGCGTTTGCAATCAACCTTATCATTCGCCTTGTGTGGGGTTTTGTCGGTAACAAATATGCGCGTTTCAGCCATATGTTTCCCAATGCCAATAGCAAAAATGAGTTAATGGCCTACAAGTCAGAACTGGCCGCGGGTAAAAATCCGCAGTATTTAGGCCATAATCCTAAAGGTAAATTTGCTGTCCTCGGCATTATGCTGCTGTTAGTCACTATCATGGTAACTGGGCTTTTACGCGCAGGAACAGATATTTACTACCCGCCGTTAGGTAGTGCAGTACAAAGCTATCTGGCCGATACCAATGTCGACCCTGCAAGCTTAAAACCCTATGATGCCACTGGGGTAAATACCGAAAAAGCAGATGCGCTTAAACCGCTGAAGGGACTTGCCGGTGAAGTTCACGTTTATGCGGTATATCTACTTTTGCTACTGATTTTACTGCATGTATTCGCAGTGGTTTATACCGAAGTTAAACGTCAACCTGGGATTATTTCAGCCATGTTCTCTGGCAAGAAGATCATCCAAGGTCAACCAAAAGACGAGTAATTGATTCGTTTACGGATAAAAATAACGCCAGCATTTGCTGGCGTTATTTGTTTAGACTTGAAGGCTTACGCCAACGTTTCTAATATTTTTTGATTATTTTTTCAGAATAGTCGCTGGTGTACGGCCATCATCATGGCAGCTTTCACAGGTAGGTTTTTCACCTACATTCATATCATGCACCGCATGACAATCTGCACAGACTAAATTGCCGTCATGTGGTTTATGCACAGCGTCCATCTCAGCAAGAGAACCGTGACAGCTTTGGCACTGTTCAAATTCAAAGGCACCATCCGCAGAAGGTGTACCATCTTTATGACAGCTTTCACATCCACCCGACTCAGCGTGGAAATCAGACAATTTTTGATCTGCAGCAAATGCGGTTGGCGACAGCGCTAACGCTGCGAGACTAGCCCCGAAAAGCGCACTTAATAGTTTTTTGCTCACAATAGTATCCTCCAATGGCGATTGTCAGTGGAAATTCTTGTCAGGGTGACTTCCATCTCGCAACCAAAAGTAAATAGCACGACTCGATATAACTTAGCTAAGGATGAACGAATAAGCAAACCCATGCTAAGCCCCCCAACTTTATCAACATACTCAAGGGTAAAATGTGCGCTGCATCATGTAACCACATGCTTATATAAGAGTTTTACATTTGCCTAACCTAGAGGCTACATAATGTAAATCCCTAGAGCGACTAAGGACAAAATAAAAAGCCTGAATTAGACAATATGGGCTCTATTCAAGGGACTTGAAGACAAATGACAAACCCGAAGGCAATAACGATAAACAGGAAATACAGCGAGAGATTGATGAATATGTATAATGGAGACGAAACGTGGCGCCTATATATGTGCCTAAATGTGCGCCTGAACGCCCTACTCGTCTCTGGCATTGAGTTCCATGACGGAACTCAATGCTCACAAGGACAAGCTAAGCAAACCGCTCAGCGAGTCGTCATCAACTCGCATCAAGTCCATGGAGAGTTTCAACCTCGGTTTTAGGCCAAGCGTTAATCACGGCTTTGACCAGCGAGGCCAATGGAATGGCAAAGAATACCCCCCACACGCCCCATAAACCGCCAAAGACTAACACCGCGGCTATGATGATCACCGGATGCAAATCCACCGCATCGGAGAACAAAATCGGCACGAGTAAATTACCGTCGAGCGCCTGAATAATGCCGTAACCCAACATCAAATAGCCAAATTCAGAACTAAAACCCCACTGAAAAAATGCCACTAAGGTGATCGGCAAGGTGACTAAGGTTGCACCAACATAGGGGATCAATACCGACAACCCAGTTAACACCCCGAGCAACACTGAATACCTCAGTCCCATTACGGCAAACAAGATATAGGTCGCGACGCCAACAACTACGATTTCAATCACTTTACCGCGAATATAATTGAAAATTTGCTGATGCATTTCAAACCACACTTTGCGGGCTAACTGACGATTGGCGGGGAAAAAGCGCTTACTGCCGCTGATCAGTTGGTCTTTATCCTTTAAAAAGAAAAACACCAGCAAAGGCACTAAAATCGCATACACCATCAAGACGAGCAAAGAAGCTGAGTAGCCAATTAATTGCTTAGCAATATCCAGCACATGCTGAGTATCAAGC
Source organism: Shewanella sp. SR1 (assembly GCF_020447145.1). NCBI lineage: Bacteria > Pseudomonadati > Pseudomonadota > Gammaproteobacteria > Alteromonadales > Shewanellaceae > Shewanella > Shewanella sp. SR1. Next base: position 193,463 of record NZ_JAJAEF010000007.1, read on the forward strand.
AGCTTTTTAAGCTCTCCGACCATCAGATCTAACTGCTCTGGATTGATAAATTGCGGGTATTGATTGATCAAGGTTTGTATTGTCAGCAGCCCTTTATCTATCATGCTCGGCAGATCGGTAATTAAGCTCACGCCTTGGCGCCACACACTCGGAATTAAGCCAAACGTCAGTAGGACTACAATACCTAAAAACAACACGATAACTAAGGATGCACCAGCGGTGCGATTAATGCCCACTTTAAGCATTTGTGCCACGGGCCATTCCAATAGAAATGCCAACACCAGCGCGACTAACAAGGGGGCAAGTAAACCTGCAGCAAAATAAATCACTAACGCGAACCCAACAAGGATAGCCATTAAGGTCACCGCTTGTGGATCACTAAAGCGCTCTTGATACCAACGAGAAAAAACAGTAAACATGGATCATTCCAATAGTGATGGTTGGCTAGGCTTCCCAAACGCTCAGGAAAGTTTATTTATCATGCAGTTATTTACAACGTTACTCAATCCTACTTTCACTTCAACTTATCAGCTAAATTATAAAAACTGAGTTCACAAAGTTCAAAAATCGTATCTAAGCGCAACTCTTGCACTAATCAGGCACTCTGATCATGTGAACTCATCTGGCGCCCACATGAGGTTAAGCCGCGACTCGGACAGGATTTAAACATGAAAATCCTGAATTTATCCCTGAGATAGATCAACTTTGGTGATCATCAAGGCTAACAGACTCACATCATTACGCAACTCTTGCACGACATGACCTTGTTTTTTTAAATATTGGGGAACATCTCGCCTCGAGCCTGAGTCAGAGAGTAAGATATGCAATTGCTCGCCGTCTCGCATTGGCTTCAATGCAAGCTTCACTTTGACTAAAGGAACAGGACAGCGAAATAACGTTAAATCAATAAAAATCATAATGAACTTGCTATAGACGAACTTGGGCTATTATCCTAAGTTGCACCTCAAACTACAAGCTAAGTGCAGTATCTCTGCCTTTAGTTGAGATAATTAGAAATAAAAGGATCCGCTTGCGTAATTTGACTTTTTTGACTCGATTAAAACCTTTTGTTGCAGGCGCACTCTCTTTGATGCTGCTAACCTTCGCCGCCAAAAGCTTTGCTAACAATGACTTACCGGATTTAGGTACGGCCGCAGTTAACACCTTCAGCCTTGAAAAAGAAATGGTTTACGGTGATGCCTATATGCGCATCATTCGCTCCTCGGCGCCTATGTTAAATGATCCCGTGTTAAGTCAATATCTTACTGAGCTTGGCAACAAACTGGTCGCCCATGCCACAGGGGTAAAAACACCCTTCTATTTCTTCCTGTTACAAAATGATGAAATCAACGCCTTCGCCTTCTTCGGCGGCCATGTTGCCGTACACACAGGCTTATTTCTCAATGCAGATAACGAAAGCGAACTCGCCTCAGTACTCGGTCACGAAATAACCCACGTTACCCAACGTCACCTTGCGCGTTCGCTCGAAGCACAGCAAAAGAGCAATCCAGCGACGATTGCGGGTTTACTCGGCGCCATTTTATTAACCATCGCTGTGCCACAAGCCGGTATGGCTGCGCTGGCAACGACCCAAGCGATGGCAACGCAATCAAAAATCAACTATACCCGTTTACATGAGAAAGAAGCCGACCGCATCGGTATGCAAATTTTGGTGGATGCAGGCTTTGACCCCAACGCCGCCGCGGATTTCTTTGGTAAGTTAGCCACTCGTTATCGCTTTACCACCACACCGCCACAAATGCTGTTAACTCACCCATTACCTGAGTCGCGGATCACCGAAGCCCGTAACCGCGCCGAGCAATATCCTAAGCGTTATATTCCCGATAACCTCAATTTCCAGCTGGCGAAAGCCCGTATTCAAGTCCGTTTTTCCAGTTATAGCGACGAAGCGGTTTTAAGCATGTTTGACAGACAACTGAACAAACAGACTTACAGCTTTAAAGAGGCAGCGCTCTATGGCAAAGCGCTGGCGTTATTTAGATTGAAGAAGTTTGGTGAGTCGGAAAAAATCGTCGATGAACTGTTGAAAATTGATGATAACAACCTGTTTTATATCGATACTAAAGCCGATTTACTGACCGAACGTAAAGACTACGCGAAGGCGATTGCGATACTTGAAGCCCAGCGGAAAATGAAGCCAACATCGCAAGTGATCAACGCCAACTTAGCCAATATCTACCTAGAAGCTGACCAAGCCCCTAAGGCAATCCCTTTACTAGAAGATATGATATTCCTCGATAAGCAAAATCAGCTGCCCTATCAATTGCTGAGCGCTGTCTATAAAAAAACTGGCAATCAGGCATTGGAATATTTTTCCACCGCTGAGCTCATGGCATTAGGGGCTAACTATAAGGGCGCTATCGATCAGCTTAACTTTGCCTACCGTGCATCCGAAAGTAATCCCTTACAGCTTGCACGTATTGAAGCCCGTATTCGCCAATTCAAAATGGCCGATAAAGAGATGGAAGCACTTAAGTAATCAGTTGTTTTATAAATTGATTTAACTTAATAGCCCATTTATGCGCCCCGAACACACTGACGGGGCGCTGTTTTTTCTGTTATCATCCGCTCCATTGTTATTTCAGCCCGTATTGAGCCTCTAGCACTATGACCCAAGCGACGATTTACCATAACCCACGTTGTTCAAAAAGCCGTGAAACCTTAGCTCTACTTGAGCAACAAGGTTGCGATATTACCCTAGTGGAATACTTAAAAACGCCCCCTACGGCTGAAGTCATCGGCGATATTCTGGCTAAATTAGGCATCAGTGCTCGCGAATTAATGCGCACCAAGGAAGCGGAATATCAAGCCTTGGAACTTGCCGACACCTCGTTGACGGAGCAGCAATTGATTGAGGCCATGGTGAACACGCCTAAACTCATCGAACGCCCGATTGTGCTCGCCAATCAACGCGCTGCCATCGGCCGTCCTCCAGAGAATGTGCTCGCTATTCTTTAATCCATGATTTTAAAACAAAAATCGCTTTAATTTTAATCGTTAGGTAGACATATGACGTCCAACACCTTATTTACCCTTAGCCGTTTAGGTTACTTCGCGCTCGTTCTGCTATTAGGCGGCTGGTTTGTTGGCCAAGGGATTAGCGGTGAATACACTCTGCTATTTAGCCTATTATGGATAGTGCCATTATTACTACCTGCAAAAGGGGTTTTCCAAGGTAATCCATATACTTATGCTTGGGCGAGTTTTGTTCTGTGCCTTTATATGCTGCATGGACTGACACTGCTTTATGTCACTACCGATGCCTTCGCTTTTGCATTAATCGAAGTATTATTGATTGGTGTACTACTGATTGCCTTCCCCTTCTACGCTCGGATCCGTGGTCGTGAACTTGGACTAGGCCTAAAGAAAAAATCTAAAGAATAAGCCATTGCATATAAAGTGATTTTCGTGCCGTCTGCCTTACTGGGTATGACGGCATTTTTATATCGCAACGCCAAACTCCGCTACAGATCTGGGTTCAAATATCCCCTTCATCCTCAGTTCAATGCCCAGCTAAACGAACAGACAAACGAGCAGTTAAATAAACAGCTAAACGGACAGTTAAACCGCAGCAAAATTAACACTTAATATACTTACACTGACTTTTTGCAACTTAATCCCCGTGCTATAGTCAGTTTCTCATCATGGGGCCTTAGTATCCCGTGAGTCACAAAAAGTCTAATCGCACTGCTGAGTTAACAAGGGAGAATGCTGTAATGGGGATATCGATGCCACTGAAGCTTTTGGGATTAATGGCCTGCTCAAGCCTACTCATGGCGTGCGGAGGCGGTGGAGACAGCAACACAGATAATGGCGGAGTAACGCCCCCCTCCACCTCACTGCCACGCTGCACAGATAGCATTTCGCCACTTCTTGTTACCACATCATCCTCAATCCGTTTTCAAACTGAACCGACTTATGTGGCAGGTCAATCCAGTGCCATCATTGCCAACATCCTGAATCGCGATAGCCAAAACTTAACCTTTCGCTGGCAGCAAATCGATGGACCTATCATACAATTAGTCAGTCAAAACAGCCCGGTATTAGCCTTTGATACTCCCACTGCAGGCGGCTACCGTTTTAGCTTACATGTCACGGGAAGTAATCTAGATGTCAGCGGAGAAATCGGCATTAATGTCGATCCCGCATCGACGGGTGTACTGAACGTCCGCCAAGATCACCAAGTGGTTGAAGGTAATAATGTTAGCTTAAGGCTTGGACAACAATCAGGATTAAGCGCAGCGAATATCTCTTGGTGCGTGGCGTCTGGCCCAGATTTAATGGTCGATTTGAGCGACCCATTTAGACCTTTATTTACCGCGCCATCAGTCGCCCAAGATACAATCACTCGGCTCAAAGTGAACGCCAGCATCAACGGTAATCCACTCAGTGATGATGCTTTTGTGCTAACAACCGCCGCGCCGGCGATCAGCTCGCAGTATTTCGATACTCCAGTGGCGCGCACTCACGCCTATCGTCCCACCTCGCCTTACGCCAATGTGCTAGCGGGCTGTGTTTACTCTAATCAGCTCAATGATAGTTGCACTATCAATACCTTACCTTTGATAGGACAAACCTCAAGCGATCTAAATCGCGAGACCATTCTTAATCGTGTACTGGTTTCCCACGACTGGATGGGCGATAACTTTGCCGCCTTTTTAGCTCAGATGGACCCCAACAGCGATTTTGCTCGCCTGTTACAATCCGTCACGGCCGTGGTGATTAGCTATGACGTGCGCCCTTCCTTCTATTGGGTAGTTACAGGAGCGATTTATCTCGATCCCGACGATTTATGGCTTACGCCAAGCCAGCGTGACACCATTAATGAGGCGCCGGATTACCGCAGTAATTTCGGTGATGATCTTAACTTTGTGATGCCTTGGCGTTATGTGAAAGACAATCAATATGCGTCACTTGGCGTACCTATCGCCGTCAGAGCAGACCGAACATTAGCGCAAATCAATCCCGATCTAGCCTCCTTGCTGTATCACGAGCTAGCCCATGCCAATGACTTCTTCCCCCGCAGCGTACATGCCTCACTCACAGGGCCAAGACTGCTAGATGATTACAGTCGCCGCAATGCCAACAAGAGCCTGATATCTGATCAAGTCAGCACCAGCTATCCATTAATGAGCACTGAAATGATGGGGCTTGCCAATGTCCGTTTCCTCGGCGCTGCGGCGAATAATGTGCAAAAAGCCTATCAGCCGTCGGATGTGAGTACATTCTTTTCTACCGATATCGCCAGCGACTTCTATGCCTATTCCAGTACCCGTGAAGACACAGCTATGCTATTTGAAGAAGCCATGATGAGTTATCGCTATCAAATATTGCGTGATGTCGCCGTCACCAATAAACCTGCAGTGTTAACCGCTGATACGCTGGTTATTGATTGGGGACAAAGAGGTCGAATTGCACAAGATAGCCTAGAAAATCGCGCCGCACTGCTGATTGATGAAATTCTGCCAGAGCTTGATGGCATCAGTCTGATTGAAAGCCTACCCGAGCCGATTGCCATGACACAAGGTCAAAGCTGGCGTCAAACGCTCGCCATATCACCTGCGAATGCGCAGCTCAAAGGCCAAAACAATGCACCGGCAAACGATGTGCTGCCACGCTTTGAGCCTGAACTTCACTTAAGTGGCGACCGTCACCGACATCCTCAGCAATAGAGTGTTTAAGTTTTAGATAAACAAAAAGCCCGTCTGCATTCAGCATGACGGGCTTTTGATTTTTGGGCTTTACGCTTAATGGATAGTACAATGTTTAGCGTTTTCATCGCTCAACGCTAATTCAAAACCAACTCACAACTAACTCAAAAGAATGTTCAAAACATGCCAAAAGCCGACTCAAACCATGTCTCTATCCAATCATGCTTTTAAAGATGCAGCATCTCTTTGGCAAAGGGAATGGTGAGCTTGCGCTGGTGCACTAATGAGGCTTTATCTAACTTATCCAATACATCGAACAAGGTACGTAAATCCCGCGCCATTCGGTTCAGCAAAAAACGTCCCACGTCTTCCGGTAATTGCAGGCCACGCATGGCGGCGCGGCGTTGCAGTGCGGCAAGTTTCTCATCATCAGCCATAGGTTGCAGTTGATAATTCAAACCCCACTGCATACGTGAAACGAGATCAGGTAACAGGAAACCCGCATCCGCAGGAGACGAACTGCCACTGACCACTAAGGCACAATTTTTATGTTCGGCGACGCGATTGTAGAGATCAAAAATCGCTTCTTCCCAGACGGGGTGACCAGCGATGGCATCGACATCATCGATACAGACTAAATCTAACTGTTCTAGTCCTTCAAGCAATGCGGTCGAGATACTCGCATGTATGCCTAATGGAATATAAAAGCTGCGACGCTCTACTTCATTGGCGTGGGCGCAAGCGGCATGCATTAAATGGGTTCGACCCGATTTGACTGGGCCCCACAAATAAATGGCGGCTTCACCCTGCCCTTCGGCATTGGCTCTCAGTTTTTGAATAAGCTCATCATTACCCGCGGCAGGGTAATAACTATTAAAGGTTTCGTCGTCTGGCAAATGCACAGGTAACGAGAGTTGCAGAGGTGAGTTTAAGGGCACTCGGTCTTCTCAATATCAAATAAAAACAATGCCGTACTTAGCATGGCTAAGCACGGCCGATAACATCTTAAGGTAAACGCCATTCATACACAGGCTTGCCTGTTTGGTTAGAGACTGGGCTAAATTCCCCCGCGCTCACAGGTGCAACCACAGAAATTCGCGGCTCTAAGCTTAATAAACGTTGTAAATCCGTTTCTGAGCCAAACAAATCTAGCGAGAAGGTCACGGTATGACCTTGAATATGCGTTAACGTGGCATTTTTAATCGCGCTGAGTTGCTTCAAATATTTTTCAACTTCAACTAGTTGCGCCATTTTTTGAATATTCACAAAAGTGACACTCGCGCCTTGCTGTGTACCAGTATCAGCAATGGCATACTTAGTAAAATAGTATTCGCCTAACGCCGCCATCATGGCTTCAATCGCTTGAGTCGAATTTTCAGCGGTGCCGTTGTAACTGAATAACGGTGGCGTCAAAGAGTCAATGGTGGCCTTAGTATAGAGATTTAAACGGTAACGAACTTGGCTGCCAGCGGCATCAATCGCCACCAATGCCAAAAAGTCAGCTTGATAACGGCCAGAGACACTCGCCACGATATCGGCAAACATACCTTTGATATCGTTAGGGTTAATCCCCATCAACTCATCAAGATCTAAGATTGGCAGCAATACTGGGATACCGCGAGCATCGGAAAAATCACTAAAGAGTTTACGTTCGGCTAACGCAGACGAGTCACCCAATATCATAGTGTCGCCATCGCCTGGCATTGCGACCCAAAATAAGGTCAGCGGGCGTTGTGTTCCCCAAACGGGCAATTGCGCCTGACGCAGTAGCGCCACGATGCGACGGTGTTCAAAACTGGCAGTTAACAGTAATTGGCCATTCTGCTCGATATAACCATACTGGCTCAGCAAGGTATCAGGATTACTGAGCTGAGATTGGATCAGGCTATTGTCGAGGGATCGCGCCGTGCCAGTGTTCTTGATAATGACTTGCTCAAGCGCACTTTTTAAGGCTTTGTCGCGTTCTGCAACCGCGCGCGAAGACACAGGCACATTGGCCTCATCTAATTTACTCACCTCAACAGCATTGACGCTATTAATCGTGAACAGACAATATAGAAATGCAATTAAGCTCGGCTTCAATAGGAATTTCAGCATCTTTGAGTAGTTGAAGTAACGTCAGATGGGGCAAATTGTACCATAGTTAGCGCCTTAAGCGAGTCTTGGCAAAATTTAGCCCCATTTCCGTACCAACCATGGCACGGAAAATCCAAACAGTGATCCGAGTCGGCAAAACGGGCGATTTTCTTCTGCTCAAAATCCAACAAACTGATATCATTTGGCGGTTTACCCTAAAATTAACGAGAATAATAAATGAGACGACTCGCTATCCCCCTACAGGGCGCGCAAATGCTGTTTGTAGCCTTCGGTGCCCTAGTGCTAATGCCGCTGCTGACAGGACTCGACACCAGTGTGGCATTGTTTACCGCAGGTATCGGCACCCTACTGTTCCAATTGATCACTAAACGCCAAGTGCCTATCTTCCTTGCCTCTTCCTTCGCCTTTATCGCCCCCATACTCTATGGCGTGCAAACTTGGGGCATTCCCTCCACCATGGGCGGCATTATGGCCGCGGGCGTGGTCTACGTCATGCTCGGCGCCTTGGTCAAAGTGCGCGGCACCGACTTCATCCATAGGCTGTTACCGCCTGTGGTAGTGGGTCCTGTGATCATTATCATCGGCCTTGGCTTAGCACCTGTCGCCGTGAATATGGCCTTAGGTAAAAGTGGCGATGGTAGCTTGACCCTCGTTGACACCAATACTGCGCTATTTATTTCACTCGCATCACTCTGCACCACCATAGCAGTGGCGATTTTTGCCAAGGGCTTACTGAGAGTGATGCCAATTTTAGCGGGGATTATCGTGGGTTACGGCTTAAGCCTTGCCTTTGGTATTGTTGACTTTGCGGTTGTGACTGCCGCCAGTTGGATTGCGATTCCTAAATTTGTCGCACCCGAATTTAACTGGCATGCCATCGCCTTTATGATCCCAGTCGCAATCGCTCCGGCGGTTGAACACATTGGCGATATTCTGGCGATATCCAATGTCACAGGTAAAGATTTTATGAAAAAACCGGGACTACACCGCACGCTAACAGGTGATGGTATTGCCACAATTGCGGCGGCAGCCTTTGGTGGCCCGCCAAACACCACTTACTCAGAAGTGACAGGCGCAGTGACCTTAACGCGCAATTTTGATCCAAAAATCATGACTTGGACCGCCATTACTGCCATCACGTTGGCCTTCGTCGGCAAATTAGGTGCGCTGATGCAAACCATTCCTGTCCCAGTCATGGGCGGTATTATGTGTTTGTTATTCGGCTCAATTGCAGCCGTTGGTCTCAACACCCTTATTCGCAATCATGTGGATTTGTCTGAGCCGCGTAATTTAAGCATTGTCGGTGTCACCTTAGTATTTGGTATCGGCGGCATGGCATTTGGCATAGGTTCATTCAGTCTGACCGGTATCAGCTTGTGCGGCATTGTCGCTATTACCATGAACTTATTATTACCCGCGACCAAGCCACACGATAAACACAATGAGTCTGATATCACCCCTCACTAGTCGTTGTTTGAGGAATCGTCGTTTTATTGAAGTGTTTGTTGTCATGTTTTTTGTAGCGATTGCTCTTTGAAAAACAGCGACAAAAAAGCCGCCGTGATATTAATCATGGCGGCTTTTTCATTCATACTTATAAAAAAAGCATTAACGCTTATTCTTCAGTCTTGATCTTAGCCGCAGCGGCTTTGATCAAAGGTTGTAATTCGCCTTTTTGGAACATGTCCACGACGATATCACAGCCGCCGATCAACTCACCTTCGACCCACAATTGTGGGAAAGTCGGCCAGTTAGCAAACTTAGGTAATTCTGCGCGAATGTCTGGATGCTGAAGAATATCCACGAATGCAAACTGCTCACCGCAGTTAATCATGATCTGAGCTACCTGTGACGAGAAGCCACAGCTAGGCAACTTAGGAGAGCCTTTCATATAAACAATGATAGGGTTTTCCGTGATCTGCTGCTTAATTTTCTCTACTGTTTCCATTTTGATTCCTAAGTAGGATGACATTGACTCAATGCGACTATTGTACGTCAGCTAGAGGCAGAACAAAATCCCACAGTTTGTAAGGTTATGCCGACATTTGATTTTTCGATGGCGTCTATCTAGTCAATTAGCTAAACAATGATTCACATCACAAATTTTATCGGTACAATAGTCCTAAGTGAGCACGTTTAAAAACGATAACCTAAGACCATGGAGAGATACTAATGGCTTTCGAATTACCCGCATTACCATATGCAAAGAACGCACTAGAACCACACATTTCTCAAGAAACCATTGAATACCACTACGGCAAGCATCACAACACTTATGTTGTTAAGCTAAACGGCTTAATCGAAGGAACTGATTTCGCTGGCAAATCTTTAGAAGACATCATCAAAACTTCTACGGGTGGCGTATTCAACAACGCAGCTCAAGTGTGGAACCACACTTTCTACTGGAACTGCCTAGCACCAAATGCTGGCGGCGAGCCAACAGGCCCAGTTGCTGATGCAATCAATGCTGCTTTCGGTTCATTCGACGCATTTAAAGCACAATTTACTGATTCAGCAGTAAACAACTTCGGTAGCGCTTGGACATGGTTAGTGAAAAAAGCCGATGGCAAACTTGCTATCGTCAACACTAGCAATGCTGCAACGCCACTGACTGACAGCTCAGTAACGCCAATCATGACAGTTGACGTGTGGGAACACGCTTACTACATCGATTACCGTAACGTGCGTCCTGACTACCTTGCCCACTTCTGGCAACTAGTTAACTGGGACTTCGTTAACCAAAACTTCGCTGGTTAATTCATTTAACCTAACGTTGTCACTGCTTTAATGAGCAGTGGGTTAATCCCAGTAAAAAGAGCCCTAGTGGCTCTTTTTTTATGCCTCTCGTTTGCCGTCCATCACTTATCCCGCTGATTGCCCCACCGTAAACTACAAGTGCAATAATTGCGTTTGCAACTATTTGTTATTGTTTTATTTGATATTTTTTTGACACAGATAGTGAGTTTATGTCTAAGATTAGAGTAGGAGGCTGGCTAGCCAGTTATCCGTTCCATGACATCACTGGCGTTTCAGGGGGTTTATATGGGCATTTTCGAGCATTACCAAAAGCGCTACGAACAAAAACTCGATGAAGAATATTCTTTGCAAGAGTTTCTGGATATCTGCAAAGGAGATCGCAGCGCTTACATGTCAGCATCAGAGCGACTACTGCTTGCAATCGGTGAAGCAGAAGTCATTGATACCGCAAAAAATCCAACACTTAGCCGTATTTTTTCGAATCGACTTATTTCACGCTATCCCGCATTTAAAGATTTCTTCGGCATGGAAGATGCCATAGAGCAAATCGTGGCTTACCTAAAGCACTCGGCTCAAGGATTAGAAGAATCCAAACAAATTTTATACCTACTGGGCCCAGTGGGCGGCGGTAAGTCATCGCTCGCCGAAAAACTCAAAGCCCTCATGCAAAAAGTGCCCATTTATATTCTGAGCGCAAATGGGGTACGTAGCCCTGTCAACGATCATCCCTTCTGTCTATTCGATTTAGAAGAAGATGGTCAGCTGTTAAAAGATGAATTCAACATTCCCAACCGCTATCTCAAAACCATCATGTCGCCTTGGGCGGTAAAACGTCTGCATGAGTTTGGTGGCGATATCTCCAAATTTCGGGTGGTGAAAGTTTTTCCATCGATTCTGGACCAAGTGGCGATAGCAAAAACAGAACCCGGTGATGAAAACAACCAAGATATTTCATCCCTCGTCGGTAAAGTGGATATTCGTCAGCTTGAGCATTTCTCCCAAGATGATGCCGATGCTTACGCTTATTCGGGTGCATTGTGCCGCGCAAACCAAGGGGTGATGGAATTCGTCGAGATGTTTAAGGCACCGATTAAAGTGCTGCATCCACTACTAACTGCGACGCAAGAAGGCAACTATAACGGCACTGAAGGCTTATCGGCCCTGCCCTATAGCGGGATTATTCTGGCTCACTCAAATGAATCAGAATGGTCAACCTTCAAAAACAACAAAAACAACGAAGCCTTCCTCGACCGTGTTTACATAGTCAAAGTCCCCTACTGTTTACGGGTTTCGGAAGAACTGCAAATCTATCAAAAACTGCTGATCAACTCTGAGTTATCAAAAGCGCCCTGCGCGCCAGGTACCTTAGAAACCCTAGCGCAATTTAGTGTGTTGTCGCGCATCAAGCCACCTGAAAACTCCTCCACTTACTCTAAGATGCGGGTGTATGACGGTGAAAGCCTGAAAGATACCGATCCTAAGGCTAAGTCTTACCAAGAATACCGTGATTACGCGGGTGTCGATGAAGGCATGAATGGGCTATCCACCCGTTTCGCCTTTAAGATTTTGTCGCGGGTATTTAACTTCGACCATTCAGAAATCGCCGCTAACCCAGTGCATTTATTCTATGTGCTCGAACGGCAAATTGAACAAGAGCAGTTCCCCGGCGATACCGCCGAACGCTATCTGGAGTTTCTAAAAGGTTATTTGATCCCTAAATACGTCGAGTTTATCGGTAAAGAAATTCAAACCGCTTACTTAGAGTCTTACTCTGAATACGGCCAAAATATCTTCGACCGCTATGTCACCTACGCCGATTTTTGGATCCAAGATCAAGAATACCGCGATCCAGAAACGGGTCAGCTATTCGACCGCGCCGCCCTCAATGCTGAACTTGAGAAGATTGAGAAGCCCGCGGGGATCAGCAATCCTAAAGATTTCCGTAATGAAATCGTCAACTTTGTGCTGCGCGCCCGCGCGAACCATGAGGGTAATAATCCGCTCTGGACCAGTTACGAGAAACTTCGCACTGTGATCGAGAAGAAAATGTTCTCCAACACAGAAGATTTACTGCCTGTTATTTCCTTTAACGCCAAAACATCGAACGACGATCAACGCAAACACGATGATTTCGTCAATCGTATGATGGAGAAAGGCTATACCAAGAAACAAGTCCGACTCTTGTCTGAGTGGTATTTACGGGTTCGTAAATCTTCTTAAACTTGCGCTAACTAAGTACAGGGCTTTGGTATTGCCAAAGCCTTCGCTGGGTTTTGGGAGGTGCGTATGGCGAACTTTATCGATAGACGGTTGAATGCGAAAGGAAAAAGCACAGTAAACCGCCAACGCTTTATCAATAGATATAAGCAACAAATTAAAAAAGCCGTCAGCGATGCAGTGACTCGCCGCAGCGTAACGGATGTAGATAAAGGCGAAAAAATCAGTATCCCCACCCGGGATATCAGTGAACCTATGTTTCACCAAGGCAAAGGCGGTGTCAGGGACAGAGTGCATCCCGGTAATGACCAATTTACCCGTGGTGATAAAATTGACCGGCCACCTGGTGGAGCTGGCGGCGGTTCGGGCAAAGGTGAAGCCTCAAATTCAGGTGAAGGCGACGATGATTTTGTGTTCGAAATCTCTAAGGATGAGTATCTAGAATTATTGTTTGAGGACTTAGAACTCCCCAATCTACAAAAAAATCGCCTTAATAAACTGGTGGAATACCAAATCTACCGTGCGGGATTCACCAATGATGGCGTCCCCGCTAACATCAATATTGTCCGTTCATTACGTTCATCACTGGCACGTCGTATCGCGATGTCGGCCAGTAAAAAGAAATTGTTAAAAGAGTTAGAACAAGAACTTGCCGAACTCGAAAATATTCCAGGCACTAAGGCCGAGTTGATTTTGGATTTAAAAGCTCAAATTGAGGAGTTAAAACAAAAGATTGCCAGAGTGCCGTTTATCGATACCTTCGATCTACGCTTTAATAACTATTCCAAAAGGGAAATCCCTTCTAGCCAAGCCGTGATGTTCTGCTTGATGGATGTGTCTGGTTCTATGGATCAGGCAACTAAAGATATGGCAAAACGCTTCTATATCTTGCTGTATCTGTTTCTCACCCGTACCTATAAAAATTTAGAAGTGGTCTACATTCGCCACCACACCCAAGCCAAAGAAGTCGATGAACACGAGTTCTTTTACTCCCAAGAAACGGGCGGCACCATAGTGTCCAGTGCATTGAAATTAATGCATGAAATTCAACAAGCTCGCTACCCCGCTGATGAATGGAATATCTACGCAGCCCAAGCATCCGACGGTGATAACTGGGCCGACGATTCACCAACCTGTAGGCAATTGTTAGAACAAAAAATCTTGCCACTGGTGCGCTACTACAGCTACATCGAAATCACCAATCGCGCCCATCAAACCTTGTGGCGTGAATATGAATCCCTGCAACAGCATTACGACAACATCGCCGTGCAGCACATACGTCAAGCCGAAGATATTTACCCTGTCTTTAGGGAGCTATTCAAGAAACAAGCGGTTTAAGGGGGCACTATGGGGATAACTAAATCAACACCTTGGACACCACTGAGCGATGGTCCTGACTGGAGCTTCGAGCTACTGCAGGACTACCTCAAGGAAATTGAACGGGTAGCAGCACTGTATAAGCTCAGCACTTACCCAAATCAAATTGAAGTCATCACAGCTGAGCAGATGATGGATGCTTATGCGGGCATTGGTATGCCCATTGGTTACACCCATTGGTCCTTTGGCAAACGTTTTATCGAAACCGAGCAAGGTTACAAGCGCGGCCAAATGGGACTTGCCTACGAAATTGTGATTAATTCTAACCCCTGTATTGCCTACCTTATGGAGGAAAACACTATCACAATGCAGGCGCTGGTGATCGCTCACGCCTGTTTCGGACATAACAGCTTTTTTAAAAACAACTACTTATTTAAGACATGGACAGATGCCAGCTCGATTATTGACTACCTTGTTTTTGCTAAAAACTACATCAGTGATTGCGAGCAAAAACATGGCGTTGCACAGGTCGAAAGCGTCATCGACTCCTGCCATGCGCTAATGAACTATGGTGTCGATCGCTATAAACGCCCCTCAGAAATTTCATTCCGAGAAGAACAAGCAAGACAAAAAGATCGCGAGGCGTACCTTCAAAGCCAAGTGAATGATTTATGGCGCACCATTCCGACCCAGCAACATGAACAGTCACAATCGAAGAAACGTCGTTTCCCCGCCGAACCGCAGGAAAATATCTTATATTTCATTGAGAAAAATGCCCCTTTACTGGAACCATGGCAAAGGGAAATTATCCGCATTGTACGTAAAATGGCGCAATATTTTTACCCGCAAAAACAAACTCAAGTGATGAATGAAGGCTGGGCCACCTTCTGGCACTACACTATTTTGAATCACTTGTATGATGATGGCGTGGTCACTGACCGCTTCATGATCGAGTTTTTGCAAAGCCATACGGGCGTGGTTGCCCAACCCGACTACAACAGTCGCTATTACAGTGGCATCAATCCCTATGCTTTAGGCTTTGCGATGTTTACTGACATTCGGCGTATTTGTGAAAATCCGACCGATGAAGATAAAGCCTGGTTTCCCGACATTGCCGGCAGCAATTGGATTGAAACCTTACACTTTGCAATGCAGAACTTTAAAGACGAAAGTTTTATTAGCCAATATCTTTCACCAAAAGTCATCCGCCAATTTAAGTTGTTTGGTATCCATGATGATGAGAAACGCAATTATCTGTCGGTATCGGCGATTCACGATGAACAAGGTTATCAAGATATTCGCCAGTTATTATCGCAGCAATATAACTTGTCGAATATTGAGCCGAATATCCAAGTGCATAATGTAGAGATCAACGGTGATAGATCCTTGACCTTACGTTATGTGCCAAATAACGATATTCCCTTAGCCAGCAGCCATAAAGAAGTATTAAAGCATTTACATAGATTATGGGGTTTCACTGTCACCTTAGAGCAAAAAAATGAGGATGCGAGTGTAACAGTATTAGCATCCTGCCCTGAAGCGGCTAAACCAGAATAATAAACCGAATAAAAAAGCCGTTTCCATTGGAAACGGCTTTTATGTATTTATCGCTATTTTAATGCGACATCAATCGCAGCAATTAATTATCCTGTGCGATAGACGCGGGCATATCATCGCGTAATTGTAACCACATCTTACCGCTGTTCATGCCGTAGGTGCGCATCAGCGCAGGGACGTCGAGATAATTTTTCGCCTGAGCCAGTAGCTCTAACTCTTTGTAAAAGTTCAAAGCCAATAAACGCGCATCGGAACTAGTAAAATAATAGCGACCGACTCGGCTATACAATCCCTTAAATCCATTTAATATCAATACGTAAAGTGGATTCCCAGAGGAGAAAGCTAAAGTGTGATGCAATAAATAATCAAATTCAGCATAGGATTCAGCCGTATCTTCAAGTTGGTGAATTTTGGCGAGCACATCCACAGCCGTGTCTGGGTTATAACGCAAAGCACCGCGGAAATAGATAGCGCTGACGTTAGTACGGGCCGACAAGAGTTGGTCAACCAATACCGGAAATCCTTCGGGATTGAGATCGGCAATCGTCTCAAGAATGTTTAAGCCTGAAGTTTCCCAGAAGTTGTTCACTCGCGTTGGTTTACCGTGTTGGATTTTCAACCAACCGTCACGGGCCAAGCGCTGTAGCACTTCACGCAGAGTGGTGCGAGTCACACCTATCAATTCCGAAAGCTCACGTTCAGCCGGTAAAATGGACCCTGGAGGAAATTTATTATCCCAAATGGATCTCACAATATACTTCTCTGCAAAACTTGCAGGTCCTTTGGCATTGATAATCATCAGCCCACTTATCCAGTTGTTGTGCGTCGTAATGGTCACTGATCATACCAGAGCGGTAAAAAATGGAAACCATTCACTTAAATTCACTGTGTTATCGCCGTGTAAATGTCACACAATCGCTCAAAAAAACGACCAAGATCAAGGCAACAAACGTCAATTTTGCCGATTAGCTCCGCTTTTTGAAATGTGGGTATCAGTATCTCGTTACATTAGCTTTCTCTTTAGGCTAGACTGATTTAACAAACGCAGGTATTGATATTAAACACGTGCAATTTTTAACATAATTAGAAGAGAGGCTGCCATGCCGGCGACAATGAGTCAGGCGTTTATTGGGAACTTCTTAGGAAATTCTCCTAAGTGGTACAAAACCGCAATACTGTCATTTTTAATTATCAATCCACTACTCTTTTTCTATGTCGACCCCTTCGTGGCCGGCTGGGTATTGGTGCTTGAATTTATTTTTACCTTAGCAATGGCATTAAAATGTTATCCATTACAGCCTGGCGGATTATTAGCAATTGAAGCTGTCGCAATTGGCATGACATCGGCAAGCCAAGTCTTACATGAAATAGAAGCCAACCTCGAAGTATTATTACTCTTGGTGTTTATGGTCGCTGGTATTTATTTCATGAAGCAATTGCTGCTATTTGGCTTCACGAAAATTATTACCAAAGTGCGTTCTAAAGTTTTAGTGTCACTAATGTTTTGTTTGGCATCGGCGTTTTTATCTGCCTTCTTAGATGCGTTAACGGTTATTGCCGTGATTATCGCGGTCGCTGTGGGTTTCTATTCTATTTACCACAAGGTCGCTTCTGGAAAAGATTTCGGCGCCGATCACGATCATACCTCCGAAGGTAAAAACGCTGCGGGCGAAGATCAGTTAAACGAAGAAGAACTCGGTGCATTCCGTGGCTTCCTGCGTAATCTGTTAATGCATGCGGGTGTCGGTACTGCACTCGGCGGCGTATGTACTATGGTGGGCGAACCTCAAAACTTGATCATTGCTGCACAGGCCAACTGGCAGTTTGGTGAATTCGCCGTACGTATGTCACCTGTTACAGTCCCTGTATTGATTTCTGGTATCCTAACCTGCTACTTAGTTGAAAAGTTTGGCATTTTTGGTTATGGCGCTAAATTACCAACGGCCGTTCATCGGATCTTATGTGAATATGCCGCCCATGAAGATGCGCGCCGTACCAACAAAGACAACATGAAGTTAATCGTCCAAGCGCTAGTGGGTGTCTGGTTGATCGCAGGTCTTGCCTTGCATTTAGCTTCAGTGGGCTTGATTGGTCTTTCTGTGATTATTTTAACCACAGCCTTTAACGGCGTCACCGATGAGCATGCCCTCGGTAAAGCCTTTGAAGAAGCACTGCCTTTTACCGCATTATTAGCAGTGTTCTTTGCGGTTGTTGGCGTGATTATCGATCAACACTTATTCGCCCCCGTTATCCAATGGGCACTGGGTTATGAAGGCAATACCCAGTTAGTGATTTTCTATATCGCCAACGGATTATTGTCTATGGTGAGTGATAACGTGTTCGTCGGTACTGTGTATATCAATGAAGTGAAGGCGGCATTAATTAACGGCCAAATCACCCGTGATCAATTCGACTTACTGGCCGTTGCGATTAATACCGGAACTAACTTACCTTCGGTGGCGACACCTAATGGTCAAGCGGCGTTCTTGTTCTTACTGACGTCAGCCTTAGCACCGCTGATCCGCTTATCCTATGGCAGAATGGTATGGATGGCATTGCCCTACACTATCGTGCTATCCATTGTGGGCGTTATGGCGATCCAAACGGGATTCTTAGAACAAGCCACTCAATATTTCTATGATTCCCATACAATCATCCATCACAGTGCAAAAGAAGTGTTGGGCACAGTGTCCGGACATTAATCTTCTCTATTGACTGAACTTTATTAAATAAGTAGAGTCCAAAAAACGCCCCATGTCTGAGGGCGTTTTTTGTTGATATGGAGCTCACTTTGACTGTTATTACTCGCTTTGCCCATTCCCGTTCATCTTGGTTTATTCTCGCAGGCACAGCCCTAGGCTTAGAGTTAAGCGCACTGTATTTTCAACATATAATGAAACTCGACCCCTGTGTTATGTGTATTTATCAAAGACTTGCTGTATTTGGTATATTAGCAGCGGGCCTTATTGGCATGACGGCGCCAAAATATCGAATCGTGAGGATTCTCGCGGCCATTGTTTGGGCAGTCAGTGCGACTTGGGGATTAAAGCTAGCGCTATCGCTGGTAGACATGCAAACCAACCCATCGCCTTTCTCAACGTGTTCATTCTTACCTGAATTCCCAGCTTGGATGCCATTACACGAATGGTTCCCTTCCATTATGATGCCTACTGGCATGTGTACTGATGTGCCTTGGGTCTTTATGGGTGTGACCATGGCCGAATGGATGGTAGTGGCTTTCAGTGGCTTCCTAGTGGCTTGGTTACTCTTTATTGTGCCTATCCTGAGTGGTTCAAATAAACCTTCTCTTTATAAATAACGACTTTGAGATAAGGCAGGGATCAACCCTGCCTTTTTATTAGCGATTTTATTCACAGTTTACGACCTATCCCCGCCGCTAATCCCATTCAATCCCCGCAACTTAGACATATGCCAATAGCAAAACAGCGAGAACGCGCTACACTGGCTCAATGAAAAGTGGTGATTTGGAACCTGGTGATTATGGGAAAAAGTTCGACATCTGAGCCACACACAGCCTTAACCCAATGGCAAAACAGTTTGCCGTTCAAATTTAGCCTTATCCAACTCGTCATTGCCGCTATTTTGATTTGCAGCACAGCTTGGGTCATTCTGAGCATTCAGCGTCAACAAGTGCTTGATCAACAAGCCGTGTTAAACCAGAACTATGGCCAGTTAATCATCGCCAAACTGCAGGAAATGACTTCACAGGTCGAAACCGTGGTCGGCTCCATTTCCAGTATTGCAAAACTTTATCGCTATGATCATGAACAACTGGTGAAAACCATCCCCAGCTTGCTGACGCTCGATAACCAACAGCGTATTATCTCTGGCGGTGGCGTCTGGCCAGAACCCGGCGCGTTTAATCAGCAAAAATTTCGCGATAGCCTATTCTGGGCCCATAATGTAAACGACGAGTTAGTCGCGATTGATAGCTATAACAAGGATACGTTTCCTAGCTATCACACCGAAGAATGGTATCGCCCGACGCGCTATTTCCCTGCGGGCAAAATTTTCTGGTCAAAATCTTATTTCGATCCCACCACCCATGAGTCCATGATCACGGCCTCTGGTGCTATGTGGATGGACCATCAGTTTATTGGTGCTGCCACTGTGGATATCAGCTTAGAAAAGCTCAATGCCCTATTACGCAATGCTATGGTCGATGTCAGGGGTTATGTCATTGCCTTAGATCATCAAAACCAAGTACTCGCCTATCCCCATGGCAATAATAATCTTCAGCATCAAGCCAATACCAGCCACACCTTTGTCACTTTTAATCATCTCGTTGACCAGCAGCCAGACTTCAGCCCCATCGAAGCGGCATTACACAATGCGGATAAAGCCTTTATCGAAGAAGCCGTGGCCGAGCGCGTCTTTACCCAAGAACAGATGCAACATTTGACTCGACTAAGTCATCAAGATGAGCGCGACATGTTAGCCGCCATCGTCAATAACAATGCCTTAAACCATTTCAACACCCCCAAATTACTGACCTCAGTGACCTTAGCCCATGATCCCATTTTGAAAACGGCGTCCCTGGTTTCGGTATTTTTGATGCCCAATACTTATTGGAAAGTGTTAGTTGTCACCCCGATTTCGCCGCTGCAAGATACCGCCAAACACTTAGTTGAAAAGGTTGGTATTTATTTAGTGTGCATCCAGCTTTTAGGCTTGATCCTGTTATTCTTGCTCCAACACCGGCTGTTTATTACCCCGATTATTGAAATCGTCCAAGCCCTAAAGCGTAATGATTCCGCATCAATTGAACTTAAAGCCAAAGACAGTCACGACGAAATTGGCTTATTAGCCAAAACATTCCTGTCGCGCACTCAACAACTTGAAGTGGCCATGGCGAGTTTAGATGCCAGTAATCTTGCCCTAGAGCAACAATTGCAGAGTCAGAACCTATTCCAACTTGAATTAAAGCGCCATAAGGAACAACTAAGGGCTTTGCTGAAATTTTCCCAAAATCTTATCTATGTCAAAGATCTGCACGGCAAATATATTCTGGTGAATGACAAGTATTGTGAAATTTTAGGCATAGAACGCAGACGCATTATTGGCGCCTCGGATTTTGAGGTATTTCCCAGCCAATTTGCCCACGAGTATCAACAAAATGATCGGCGCGTACTGCACAATAACGAAGCCATTAATTTTGAAGAGGCCATCTCCTCGCCACTGGGAAATCTTATTTACATCGTGACCAAATTTAAGATCAAAGATGATGACGATACTGTGATTGCGGTCGGCGCTATCGCCTTTGATATCACGTTGAAAAAGATTAAAGAGCAAGAACAGGAAAAATTACTTTTAGGGCAAGTCGAGACGCTCAATCATCTACAAGAGCAAGTTCGCCTTATCAATCAACATAATAATGAGCTTTACCAAGAGCAAGAAGCATTAACTAAACTGCTTGAGAAGCATCATCAACTCAATCTCAGCCGTGAACAAAGCCAACAGCTAATGCAAAACTTCTTAGCTGAAATGATGACGCAGATCATGCATGAGCAAGATCAGCTACTCGCCAAAGTTTGCCAACTGCAGCAAACGGACGAGGCACATTACAGAACTCAGATCACTGAAATCATGGTGACTCAGGCAGAGAAACTGCGGCATATTGCCCAGCTGTTAACCAATCATCAAAACGATATTCGTCCATTGCACCTCGCGCAATTTATGCGCCATCTCTTAGGTTTGTTAAAAGTGCAATTAGCGAAAGCAAACGTAGAGATAGTGCTTGATTGCGAGGAAAACATCATCATCGATGGCCCTGCTTGGCAATATCTGCAACTCTTCTATCGCTTAATTACTAACACTTTGAATCATGCTTTTAAGACTCACAACGAACAGCGTGAAATCACCATCGCCATCGACAAATCGAACGACGTGCTGCAGATCAGTATTATCGATAATGGAATTGGTATGACGGAGGCGCAGCTCACGCAATTGCGACAGGAACTGGAGCAAGAACTCTGCCTCGGAACCTTAACCTGTATCAATCTGTGGCTCAAAAACGATCTTAATGGCAGCCTTACCATCAGCAGCCAGTTAAACCAAGGCACACACATACAGTGTCATTGGCCGCTTAGTACAAGCTTAGCGTCGCAATAAAGAAGTCGGCTTACTGATCAAGCCATGCTTTTGCTTGGGTTTGCTCATCGGCAGCAAATACCTTTACAGGGCACGGCAGCATGCAGGCAAGCGCATTGACCATAGCGCTTGTTTGAGCTTGGTTAGCAATCATCACCACTCTTGAGAAATCACTTAAGTGAAATAAGCCGAGTACTGCATCGTCCCACAGGGCAGCGACGGATATGCCTTCAAATTCAGGGGAAAACTCGTACCAGAGGCGAATACTGGCGTGATCTTGTAACTTAGCTTCAATGGCGGGAACCAGATAACCTTCAACATCCTCATGGTTAACACGACCGGATGCGACGACTGCTAATATGTCATGGGCATGGCCCGAAGAGATCGTTAGCATTGAACACTCCTTATCAATACATGAAGAAAATTGTTAAAGCTCACACACTAAAGATACACAGACAATGAAATAAATGCAGGAAAAGAGTGGTTTATTTTACGCTCAGCCGATTTAGTCCTCACCACTCAAGTTTTAAAATCACTCGAGCTAAGTGTCAGCCAGCAGAAAAAGTCACAAAGCGAAGTGGCAATACAAGACTAAAAAGTGATGAAAAGTGATGAAAAGTAGAATAACTCGAAGGGTAACGGATAGCAGATATAGCCTCACACCAAATGTTTTAAGCTTAACGCTAACTCGCGCAGCGACTTAAGACTAGATTCAAGGTGAGGAAACACATGGCACTCAAGCGTGGCAATCAAGCGTGGCAATCAAGCGGCAAAAACATGACGGTTAAAATAGGCCGTTAACACTAACTGTTACAACGAGCTGAAATTACACCTTAATTTTAATGCCAGCACGCTTGCCACTCAAAGCTAGAGCGCCCTTCTGACTAGGCGCTGACTTGCTGTTTAGCGATTTCTTGATCGAACAAATTCTTAATTAAACCGGAAAATTCGGTAATAAATAACGTCTGCGCGGGCGTGGCTTTATGATTGGCAACCGAAGCTAAAATCTCTTCTAAATCATATACTATCGCATCCACTTCGCGGATAATCATGTTGCGCTGCGTGAAAGACAATGACGGATTTTGACCACACACCATAATGATCTGCGCCGACAATTGCTCTTCAAATAATTCCATCACAGTATCGTCTGAAATCACCTCAGAATTTGGTGTTTCAAATAAGCCAAGATGTTCAGTTAAATACTGGACCAAATGCATGTAACCATCTTTATCTGTGACCATTTTTTACCCTTTAAACTCATTAACTTAATATCTACTGTGGTGCTATTAATACCACAATCGGAAATATCAAAGAAGCCGAAAGTTCGGCTTCTCATCGAGATCCAGCATACGCCACTTATTCAACTCTAGCCTATCTTCGATAACCGACGTATTGATCTACACCAATCTTATTGAAGTTACTGAGTTAAGGTTAGTACAAATGACACAGGAACAGCTTGGCTAATACTCGATAAACCCGCAATTTCACGTAATTTATCAATCCCAGCGACAAGATCAAACTCATTGGCATTCACAATTATCGGCTGAAAACTGTTCACTAACAGCTTGTTATCAGAAACTTTAGTGATAATAACCGAAAAAGTCTTAGTTTGCGATTTACCATGCAATGCAATTTTACCATCGATATCAACAACTTTAGTCTCGCCAATGCCAAGATCTTTTAGCATCTTAGTGTCAACTTGAGACGATAGTTTGAGCTCAGGATATAAAGCCACTTCGAACAATAAATTCTGCATCCGCTCATCACGAACATCAATACCTGTAGCCACGCCAATTAACGGAATGGTTAATTCGAATTGACCATCCTCTTTTAGCGTACCTTTGAGTTGTTTAAAGTGATGGACTTCACCAATGTCACCTTTCTTTACCGAAATAAAACTGACTCGCGAATCTTGATCCATCACTTGCCATTGCGCGGCGCAGCTAAAACTGGCCATAGCCGATAAGGCGACAATTCCCATCCATTTTTTCATCGTATCAGTCCTCAAAAAGTGAGTTTAAAAGCCATGCAGTAAAGCAAATCGACATCTGCAGCAGGCGAAAATCCTGCCCAGTTAAACGTGACCCACATCACCTAACTTAAGCTAAAGATACTCTTTTTATCCATTAGCGACCAGTAAACTATGCTTCATACTCTAACTAGCCATTTATCTAAGCTATTGGCAAAAGCCTGTTTATCCGCTTGGGAAAACGAATCCGGCCCGCCGGTATGCACACCTGAACCCCGCAAATCTTCCATAAAATCGCGCATCGTCAGCTTTTGTTTTATGTTATCGACGGTATAAAGCTCGCCGCGGGGATTGAGTGCCAAGGCGCCCTTTTCGATGATTAAAGCCGCTAAGGGAATGTCCGCGGTGATCACTAAATGCGTCGGCTCGACATGGTCGACAATGTATTGATCCGCCACATCAAAACCCGCACCAACGCGAATTTGGCTGATATAGGGCGATGGCGGTACACGGATCATTTGATTGGCCACCAGCACCAGCGGCAAAGCTTTACGCTCCGCCGCGCGGAACAGGATTTCTTTAATGGGATTAGGGCATGCGTCCGCATCAACCCAAATTTTATAATCACTCAATGTCTTTTAACTCTGTTGGTGTTAGGTTCACAGGCTTAGTTTTAGGCAATACTATGCAGAACTATGCAGAACTATGCGCGTATTATGGCGCTAAACGATCGATTTCCCACTCAGCATCATGGCGAGTATAAATAAAACGATCATGCAGCCTGTGTTCTCCACCCTGCCAAAATTCGATACTCGAAGGTCTGACTAAGTAACCGCCCCAAAAACTGGGTAAAGGCACATCGCCCTTGGCGAACTTAGCCTTCATTTCGAAGAATTTACCTTCAAGTACTTGTCTCGCGCTGAGTTTACTCGACTGCTGCGACACCCAAGCGGCAATTTGACTGTCCTTAGGACGGGTCATAAAGTATTTAAGCACTTCGGCGGTAGACAGCGCCTGCGCTTCTCCGAGCACAGATACTTGGCGCTCTAAAGGATGCCAAGGGAAATGCAAACTGACTTTATTATTGGCGGCAATTTGCTGGGCTTTGCGGCTGCCTAAGCTGGTAAAAAACACGAAGCCAGTGTCATCAAAACGCTTAAGTAACACTATCCGTTGAAAAGGTTGGCCGTGTTCGTCCACAGTCGCCACACACATGGCGGTTGGATCGCTAAGTTCCGCATCCCTCGCCTGCGTCATCCACAATTCAAACAAGTCCATCGGGTTTTGCGGTAAGTCGGCACGTCTTAAGCCGCCTTTAGCATACTCGCGGCGGATATCACTCAGATCTGTCATGGGGTTTCCTTAAACAAATGCCAAAAAATTACATGAATTCAGGGATCAGCACTTCAGCATCAAGCTGCTGATAGTGACTAAAACTAATGTCATAACCTTGCTCGGTCGTTAATGAGCCACGCCCTAAGCATAAATGGGCAGGAAATCCCTGCGTTGAGTCATAGGTATTAAAGCCGATAGTGTCCCAACTGACGGGAGAAAACAGCGCTAATAGCCGCCCCAAGAGCTCTTGCGGATACTGGGCTAAATCAAGATTCGTTTCAAAGCTCACATAGGAACTGGCGCAGGCATTCTCGCTTTGGGGCGCGATATGCAAGGTGACATAATATTTGCCCCAGAGGCCATTCATCGAAAAACCTGAGGGGTCAAATAAATGGGCGTCAATCTCAAATTCGGGGAGTAAATCGTTAAGTTCGAGTGCGGCGCAAATTTCATCTTTGCTTTGCGAGCCACCATTTAGATATTCGGCTAACTTGCCACAAATGTGGTACATCAACAGCTCACAGGTTTGATCATCCTTTGGTGCTCGATAATCACTGTCAGAGCAGAAAAAATAATGATGGTGACTGTCTAAATGCCCCACTCTCATTGCCTTACCCGCGATACGCTGACGCAACTTGCCAACATCATCGGCAAAACTGCTGGCTTGCAGGTGGGCTTGGTATTCGTTTTTACGCTGATAACTCACCAGCGCCATCGCAGATACGCCAAGCGCATCGATAAAATAACAAGCGGCATCTACTAAAGTGCTATTGCCGCAGGTGAGCATGACAAATCTGTCGTGCCATACGAATAAGCTGGATTCGCTCAACAGGTAGGCATCGCAATCAGCATTACTTATCTGCGACAAAATCTCGGCATGGGCACAATTGACTAAGGCTGACCAAAAGCTCACATCGAGTTCGCGTAAATTCGGCGCAGACGCCGCCACGATGATCTCAAGTTTCTTTTCTGAGCCTTCAAAAAACATCAAATCCTTAACCCCATTAAACGCTATGCGCCCTTGCTGTTGACATCCTTTATACCGTAATAGCTCCCACGGACGATAAATAAATATCGTCCAGAAAGCAAAAATCAGCCTAAGTTACCTTAGGCTGATTTATTTTAACACACTAAATCTTAAGAAAAATATCTTAAGAAAAATCTTCCAAGTAAGTGTAGCCTTTCAGGCCAACTTGCAGTTCTTCTAAAATTTGTGCGCGTTCATCTTCGGCAATATGCAGATTCACTAACTCTTCGTAAGTGCGCATAAAGGCCACTGCATCTAAGTTAACGTAACGCAATACGTCAGCGACAGTATCACCCGCCAATACCGATTCAATGTTAGTCACACCGTTATCTTCGATGCGAACAACCGCAGAGTTAGTATCACCAAACAGGTTATGCATATCACCCAAGATTTCTTGGTATGCGCCCACAAGGAAGAAACCAATCAGGTACGGGCTATCCGCACTCCAGGCTGGTACTGGCAATGTGGTTTCAATCCCTTGACCATCAACGTATTGATCGACAATACCGTCAGAGTCACAGGTGATATCAAGCATCACAGCACGGCGCTCAGGGGCTTTATCTAAACCCGATAACGGCAATACTGGGAACACTTGGTCAATACCCCAAGCATCGGGTAATGACTGGAATAATGAGAAGTTAACAAAGAACTTATCGGCTAACTTTTCATTGAGTTCATCAATGATAGGTCTGTGATAACGGTTCTTCGCACTCAATAGCCCTTGCACTTCATGGCAAACACGCAGGTTAGCTTGTTCAGCCCAAGCACGTTCTGCCAAGCTCAATTGACCAAGAGCAAATAGCGAATGCGCTTCTTGTAAGTCACTTTGGCTATCGTGATAAATCTCAATCAAAGCACGTTGATCAGCGCGACCACTAAGCTCAGACCATGAATGCCACATGTTATGCAATAACTGTGGTGACTCTTCTGCTGGCGGTTGAATATCTTCAGGCTGATAAGCTTCAGTACCGATAACATCGGTGATAAGCACAGCGTGATGCGCGGTTAAGTAACGGCCAGACTCTGAAATAATACGTGGCATAGGTTGCTCGTATTCATTACAGATGTCGGTCAATACATTAACGATATTGTTGGCGTATTCAGTCAGGCCATAGTTCATCGAGTTATTACTTTGGCTACGTGTGCCATCGTAATCCACCGCTAAACCACCACCGACGTCGAAGCAGTTAACGCTTGCGCCTAATGCACGTAATTCACAATAGAAACGACCCGCTTCACTCACACCTTGGCGAATATCACGAATGTTAGCGATTTGCGAACCTAAGTGGAAATGCAGCAATTGCAGCGAATCTAGCATATCGTTTTGCTTAAGTTGTTCAACAACTAGCAAAATTTGTGCAGCTGATAGACCGAACTTAGACTTCTCACCGCCGCTCGCCTGCCATTTGCCTTTGCCTTGGAACGCTAAACGCGCACGCAGACCTAAACGCGGTGTCACACCAAGACGCTTAGATTCAGCTAACACCATTTTCAGTTCAGACAGTTTTTCTAAAACAATGTAAACCTTGTGGCCTAACTTTTCACCAATCAATGCTAAACGGATATATTCATTATCTTTATAACCATTACACACAATGACTGAACTGGCTTTTTGCGCCATGGCTAACACAGCCATCAGCTCAGGCTTACTGCCTGCTTCTAAACCCAGTTGTGGTACTTCTTTTGATGCCTGACTCGCCAGGATCTCTTCCACCACAGTTTGCTGTTGGTTTACTTTAATGGGGTAAACCAGCAAATAGTCCGCCTGATACTCGTACTTCTGTATCGCTTGGTCGAATGCTTGGCACAAACTGTTCACTCTGTGGTGCAGGATCTGCGGAAAACGAACTAGTACAGGTAAAGCGACGCCCGCTTTAACCATGTCTTTGGCTAGCTCATTTAAGCCAATCTTGTAATCAGGATTTTTTGGATCCGGTGACACTGTCACCTCACCGTGATCGCTGATCCCATAAAAACCTTGGCTCCAGTGAGTAACATTGTACCCAGCACGAGCATCATCAATAGACCAATCATTCATTATTATTTAGCCCGTCTATTAAAAAATGGGTTAAACGGTTATGACTAAATAGCACAACCGCCCGTTCGACAAACCCAGGCAAAGGGACACCTTACCTGACATACACGAAGGTGGATTTACCTTCTACTTAATGCCGCAACGTCACGCTAGTGTAAGTGACATTGCCGCGATTTTCATTAATAGCGCAAGAGACAACTCATCTTAGCGCACTACATCCTATCATATTGACGGCAAAGCTGATTCCCTTACCCCAGTAAAGCTATCTTTACTTGCCCCACTTGTATCTATCTTGAGGCTAAAGGGCGTTAATACCGCCAAAAAGCCGAATGAAGTCCTGAGTCGCATCCTTAAAACATCAAGCTAATAAGCAGCTTAAAGACGTTCGAAAGAAGTTAAGACCTTCAGAAACCGATAACACAAGTAGAAAACGAAAACCGATAACACCGAACTAGCGAAAACGCCAAACCAGCTTATCTCTAGGCAAGATTATTTTAACAGGGGACTATTGGCTTCTTCGCGGCCAGAATTGATGCGGATCAACGTGAGATGCTTAAGGCCAGTATCATCGTATGGCACGACAATCGAGCGTTGGCATTGTGACACTTTTAGGCAAAGTGCAAAAAATGGATGCTTGTGCATTAGCTAATAAAAACCCTCTTAACCCCATGTAATTCGATATGTTGTCAATTACACGGTTAATGACTGCTGAACCATAAAACCTTTACTACTCACGTAATATTTGTAATGTCTCTAACGAGCGAAGTCGTTGAACGGCGCAATTAAACCGCGCAATGTCACAGAATGCAAGCAAGAATCTCATTTAATATTTTGCATTAAAATATAATAAACACTCGCTTAACAATCACTCACCTTACATTAGGATTAAGCTGAATAATATTAGCCAGTTAGCGCATGAACACCGCACTCATCTGTTCAATATTTTTTAATAGCCTTTGTAACTTTTTTGACATTTATCCCTATAAATACCCCTGAATTTTGTGTGTCACTTGCGCCCCGCCCATGTGCTGCGATTGATTAAAGCCGAGCGCTCAATATCACAGTGCAAAATTCAGCATCAATAAGCCGTAAACCAAGGTGCAAATGCCGCCTCTAACTTAGACCCAATGCTAGATACAATCCAATATACCTACATGGGTTCAGTCCTAGTCATATTGCTAGCCGCATTTCTAGTCACAGCTCTAGCCACAATCCGAGGTAAAAGCGGCGATGATTAACGGCTGAGTCGCCACTAAGATAAAACCCAAAGACAATAATGCTGCAGTTTCAGCACCGAAGTGTATAATCGCAGCCGAATCACATTTAATTATGCACAGAGAGATCCATGGTACAGATAGGTAAAACCTGCAAACTTGAGGTTGTAAAACAAGTCAGCTTTGGCGTGTATTTAAACGCCCACGAATTAGGGCAAGTACTGCTGCCAAACAAAGTCACCCCCAAAGACTGCCAAGTCGGTGATCTACTTGACGTGTTTCTGTATCTAGATTCTGAAGATATCGTGATTGCCACCACGCGCCGTCCATTGGCACAAGTAGGCGAATTTGCCTATTTAAAAGCCGTTGCAACTGGTCCTTACGGCGCCTTTTTAGACTGGGGCTTAGATAAAGACTTATTGCTGCCCTTTGGTGAGCAACACAAGCCTATCGAAGAAGGTCGCTCTTATCTGGTTTATGTGCATGCTAATCGCGCCGATGAACGCATCATGGCCTCATCAAAAATCGATAAATTCCTCGATAAGACAGAGCCTGAGTACACTGTTGGTGAGCAGGTCGATTTATATATCGGCGGCACCACAGATTTAGGCTACAAAGCCATTATTAATCACGCCCATTGGGGCGTGATTTACGAAAACGAAGTGTTCCAAAAACTACGTTTCGGCCAAAGACTCAAAGGTTTTATCAAACAAGTGCGCCGCGATGGCAAAATCGATCTTGTGCTGCAACAAGGCAGTAAACAAGAGTTAGATAAGCATGCCCACATTATCCTGATCAAACTCAAACAGGCTGGCGGCTTCTTAGCCCTGACCGATAAAACCGATGCTGAAATCATTTACGATCAGCTTGGTATGAGCAAAAAAGCCTTTAAAAAAGCCATAGGTGGCTTATTTAAGAATGGGCAACTGAGCATAGATAATGATGGTCTGCGTTTAACTGAAACCGCAGAATAATCAACTCTATTCAGGACTTAGTGTTAAAGTTGTACAGTTTGCCGCCACTAAGGTAGAGTTTGACTGACAACTCCTAGGATATTAAGCATGGCTCTGTTATAAACAAAGCCATGCTTTTTTCTTTGGAGCTTATATGGAACTCACGTTACACGAAGCCAGAGTCATCGGATGCCTGCTTGAGAAAGAAATCACCACCCCTGAGCAATATCCACTCTCGCTAAACTCTTTGACCTTAGCCTGCAATCAAAAAACCAGCCGCGAGCCGGTACTCGAACTTAGCGAAACCCAAGTGCAAATCGCCGTTGACTCCCTTAATCGGAAACGTTTGATCAGCGAACAGTCGGGATTTGGCAGCCGCGTCGTTAAATACAAGCACAGATTCTGCAATACCGAATTCAGCGAACTTCAACTGTCCCCCGCCGCACTCGCCATCGTCTGTTTGTTGCTATTACGTGGCCCACAAACGCCGGGAGAATTGCGCACCCGCAGCAATCGCCTACACGAGTTTAAAGACGTGATCGAAGTGGAAGATTGCATCCGCCAATTGATGAACCGCGAAAAGCCTTTCTTAAAACAATTGCCCAGAGAAGCCGGCCGCCGCGAATCCCGTTATGTGGAATTATTCTCTGCCGCCTCATCGCAACTCGAAACTGCGCAGCACGAAAGTGCGAGCCATACCGTCGCCCATGTCGCTGTGTCTTTGGATGCTGAGCCGCTTGAATTGACTAAAAGAGTGACCGAGCTTGAGCAACAAGTGGCTGAACTGACGCAAAAGCTTGATGAGTTAATTGCCTCTTTGAGCTAATCGCTTTTTTAAGCGAATCGTAGCGTCGTTTAACTCGCTTTAATGCTGGAACCTAGTCTGTATGTTATAGCAGGATGCTTTGATCATATGTTTGAGAGCATCAATAGGAAGCCGAAAACCGATTGAATACAGTGCCATTTGGGCAAAATGGCACTTATGGACTAATTCACTGTCTACCCAAGGGTGAGAAACTTAACTGCCCCAGAATCATAGCGCCAAGAATAATAGAGACAGCACATGACCAATAATCCACCAAGCAGTTTCAACAACATGCTTATCATCGCCATGTTTGAACTGCGCAAATTTTTATTTAATACCCGAGGGATCATCGCCTTGGTCGCCTTTGGTTTAGTGTGGGGCGTACTCCTGCTTTATCCTATTCAAAGCGCATCGGCGATGTTATTGCAGCCAAATGTGAAAGATGTCATCGACAGCTTATTTGGGGCCAATACCCTCAATGTGCTCTTTGAGTGGCCCGTGGCCGAAATGGCGGTGTTTTGGTGCTTTGCGCTGTACTTATTTCCTATGTTCAGCATTTTGATCGCCGCCGATCAGTTCTCCTCCGATAAAACCCGTGGCACGCTGCGTTTTTTAACCATACGCACTAGCCGTGACAGCTTATTGTTCGGGCGTTTTCTCGGCCAAATCCTGATCCAAGGCTTGCTGATCCTATTGACGATTATCGCCACTGTCGCCCTCGCACTCAGCCGTGACAGCCAGCTCTTTTTGCCGGCGTTAACCTCTGGCGCCTTAGTTGGCCTTAACCTCATCATAGTGATCTTGCCCTATACGGCAGTGATGACCTTATTGTCCCTGTATGCGCGCACTGCACGCCAAGCTATGGTGTTTGCGACCATTTTATGGACAGTGATTTCCATCGCCATCATGGTGTTAGGCAGCCAATCTAGCGTATTGGCACAGCTGCAATGGGTATTACCCGGTGCTCAGCTGTCGGACATGCTCAATACAAATGGACTCAACAGCTTAGCTTATGCACCTATTCCACTGATCCAAACCGCTGCGGCCCTCTTGCTCGGCAGAATTTATATGCAAAGGAGCTCGCTATGAGTCTGATCCAATGCCAAGGGCTGTCGCAACTTTACGGCAGCAAAAAGGCGCTGAATGATGTTAACTTCAGCCTAGAAGCGGGTGCGCCCATCGCCCTTGTCGGTCCAAATGGCGCGGGTAAAACCACGCTTTTTAGTCTGTTATGCGGCTATTTATCGCCAAGTGCAGGGACAATAACTCTGCTCGGTGAAGCGCCCAATAGCCCTAAACTTTTAGGCAAAATTGCCGCTTTACCCCAAGATGCGGTGCTCGATCCCAATTTGACCATTGTCAGCCAGTTAAGCTTTTTTGCGCGTTTGCAGGGAATGGGCGTTGAACAAGCCAGACAAGAGGCCATTCGCGTATTGACCTTAGTCGATTTGGCGGATGTCGCCGAGCAAAAACCACCAAGCCTCAGCCACGGTATGAGTAAGCGCGTGTCGATTGCGCAGGCGTTGATTGGCTCGCCAGAGTTAGTGTTATTGGATGAGCCGACCGCGGGGCTCGATCCTGCCAACGCGAAAAAAGTCCGCGAACTGGTCAAATCCTTATCGCCCACCACAACTTTTATGATCAGCTCCCATAATCTCGATGAGCTCGAAAAGCTGTGCGATCAGGTGTTGTATTTAGACAAGGGACAACTGAGCCAAGCCGTGTCTATGCATGCATCAACCGACAGTGATTATCTGACGTTAACCATGCAAAGCTGTGACAGTGATTTGCTGCAAGCGGAAGTGACGAAACTGGCGGGCGTGGTGAACGTCAGCTCAAAACAGAACAAGGTGTTTATTATTAAGCTCGCAACGGATGAAGAAAAAGCACAGAGCAGCAATATTGAAATGCGCCTATTTACCCTGTTTAACCAACATAAGTGGCAATACAAGATGCTGCTGAAAGGCCGTACCTTGGAAGAAACGCTCTTTTCATAGGCGAGCTTTAAAGAGCTGGCTTCTCATCAGCCAGCTGTTAAATAGTGCTACTCATGGCTTAAGCGCAACACGCCTTGCGCTTAAGCCTTTTAACTCAGTCTTTAGGCCACTCAATACTGACAAACTGCTGCCCACTTTCGCAACGCTCAGCCACCAAAAGCATCACAAGTCTGTCAATAAAACACCAATCAACCGCGCTAAGCTAGCTATGACTTTCAATCTTAAGGCGAGCTTGTTATAACTCCCCTTCGATTGAACCTAAGCTGACTTCAGAGGTATCTATGAACAAAGCACAACTTATCCAACGTATTGCCGCCGAGCTCAATGCATCGCAAGCGAGCACTAAACCTGTGGTTGAGCAGATATTGCAACAGATCCACGTCGCCTTAAGCGAAGGCGAGAAAATTTTCCTGCCGCAATTTGGCACCTTTGAACTGAGATACCATGTCGCTAAAACGGGCCGTAATCCACAAACGGGCGAAGCCATAGAAATCGACGGTTACAATCAGCCCAGCTTTAAAGCCTCAACGGCATTGAAGCAACAGATCAATAGCTGATAGCAACGCTTAGCTTTAATGTGCAGTCACTCATTTGCGAACATTAATCAGCAGCCTTGATATAAATAAGCCTCAACGTAATGTGAGGCTTATTTTTTGTCTAAAGACATTAGCGGTAACGCTTAGCGGAAAACATTAAGCCGCTCAGCGGCTAAACATTAGTTAGGCACTGCCTATGCATTAGCCTCTGTGCTTTGAAAAAGCGGTGAAGTATCAAGGTAATCGGCGGCATTTTCAGCACTGGGATCATCAAGAAAAGGCACACAGCCGAGGAAAGGCGCTGACATCATAGCTTTAAGACTCGCCAAGTTTTCCTCAAACATACTCATATTAGGGTCGACACAGTTAGCGACCCAACCAGCAATCTTAAGTCCATCGGCCAGTATTGCCTCTTGAGTGAGCAGTGCGTGATTTAAGCAACCGAGCTTCATGCCCACCACGAGTATCACTGGCAGTTCTAATCTCTGTACCACTTCCGATAAATATCGGCCCTCGCCTAAGGGCAAACGCCAGCCACCCGCGCCCTCAATCAGACAAAAATCCGCTTGAGCAAATGCCGCTAAATCCAAACTTTCGATAATGGCTTCAGGTGCTAAGCTCACGCCCACTTGGGCGGCAGCAATATGCGGCGCAATCGCAGGTTCAAAGGTAAAAGGATTAATGACAGGATAAGTAAGTTTCAGCGACGATGAAGTCATCAACTGCAGTGCATCGGCATTACGCAAGCCTTCGGAGGTTTGTGCGCAGCCCGAGGCGATGGGCTTAACGCCTAAGGTCGACAGCGTGTTAGACGCTAAAATACTCACAGCCGAGTCAGCACTGGCGATCGCGCCCAAACGGTTCACCGCGGTTAACAGCGCCGATGAGACTAAGGTTTTACCACTGTCGGTATCTGTACCTGTTACAAAAAACATATTAGATCCTTATCTGTCGCTATTGAGTGCACTTTTGTGAAGTGCACTCTCCATAAAGCTAAAACGCAAACCTGTAGACCTTTAAATCCACAAGTCCACAAATCAAAGTCCCTATCGTTAACCAATGCTAAACATGTGTACATCAATACTGCTGTAGCTAGAACATAATGTGCAACAGTTACATCCTGCGCCGAGCACGTATCTGCACTATCTGGTAGGTTAATGGCAAACCTTGGGGTACACGTAAGGATTCGGCTTTGGCCTGCATTGCCAGCCAATCTTGGCGACCGCGCAATCGCAGAGCAGGTTCTGCAGCTGCTGTTGCGCCAGCAACCTCTCCTGCTGACTGAATAGTTGAACTATCTAAACTGATTGAATTGGCTGAATGGGTTGCACTGGCCGATTGCACCGAGGCACCCACCCCTTTGATGGAATAGAGCAATGCTTTGAGAGTATCAAAATGCACTGTCATAGGAATGAGCTGCACCTCTAAGAACTGCCATGTATCGAGTTTAAATGACGCTTTTAGCGCCTCCAGCGTCGAAAAGTCATTTACTCTTAAGCCTAATTCGGCCAATTGATTCAAACTCCCCTGCGCCACTAGGCTCAAATGACACTCGCCATTCGGCTTGAGCACCCGTGCCATTTCGGCTACCGCGGCGGGAAAATTCGCACACCACTGCAAAGCCAGATTCGAATAAATCACATCGATGCAACCATCGACAAAGGGTAAACACTCGGCATCGGCACAAACGCCGTGATAATCGGGATAAGATTGTTTTAGCTTATGCAACATGCCAAGGGCGATATCCACAGCAAACACAGTTGTCGGTGGATTTTGTATCGAACCATGCTCAGATTGATGCGCACAGTGATACGCCGAAAAATCGGTCCCAGGGCCTGCGCCAATGTCCAACAGATGACCTTGGGCGGTAAACTCACTGAGTAAACTGGCGGCGCTCAGACGCTGTAACTGATTATGGTCTTGATAACTATGGGCCGCTGCAGAGAATCGTTCAGCAATCTGAGCACCGTGAACATTGGATTCTTTGTCAATTGCTTTTTTTCCAACAGCTAGTTTTTCAATCGCTTGTTTTTCAAATGCTTGCATTACAGCAGATTCGCTCACACTCAACTCGTAAGGTGTTGACTCGCAAGATTTGGACTCACTGGACTGGAGCGCGTTAGAGCTTGGTTCACTCGCGTTGGGCTTGCTGGATTTAATCGGGCTTGGCATTGCAGTTAACACTCAACCATAAAAACTTAAAATTCAATAGAATAACGCGTTCTATAGTGTACATTTATCTGTGATCATCCGCAGCTTGTCGTTCAGTCACAAGCGGCACAACGACGCGACTGAGCACTTGAGCTAATTGCGCAACACACGCCGTAATATCTTCGGCGGCATGGGCTGCCGTTAAGGTGATGCGTAAACGCGCTGAGCCCACAGGCACGGTCGGCGGGCGAATTGCGCCAACCCAAATCCCTGCAGCCCTTAACTCCTCGGCTACTTGCAATGTTTGCCGCGCATCCCCAATGATCAGCGGCTGAATCGCGGTATCTGAACCTAAAAGGGGCACATTAGCCTCACGGCATAACTGTTTGAATAGCGCAATATTCTCAAGCAGTTTTTGCTGTAACTCGGGATGTGCTGTGCTGTACTGAGTCGCGGCTAAGGCCAGCGCTGCATTGGCGGGCGATAAAGCGGTCGAGTAAATGTATTCGCGGGCGTTACTGACCAAAAAATCGATCAGCGCCTGACTCCCCAACACGGCCGCGCCTTGGCAACCTAAGGCTTTACCAAAGGTCACCACTTGCACATCGATAAGCTTGGCGGCATCTGCATTGTTATAGCCATCGAGCACCGCAAAACCATGGGCATCATCGACAATCAACCAAGTATGATGTTGGCGACAAAGCGCCGATAACTCAGAAATCGGCGCGCAATCTCCGTCCATGCTAAACACGCTTTCAGTGATTAACGCCGATGTCTGATTTCGAGCGAGTAACCGCTCAGCGCTTTCTAAGGAATTGTGTAAAAAACGTTTCAGCTGCGCGCCGCTATCTTGCAAACCATCGATAATGGAGGCATGTACGAGTTTGTCGGCAACCACAATATCGTGTTGATCAAAAAGGGTTTTCATCAGCGCCGTATTAGCACTAAAGCCCGAGCAAAATAACAATGCAGCTTCATGTCCCGTTAAGTCGCAAAGCTCACGCTCCAGCGCCAAATGTGCGTCACTGTAACCTGTCACTAAGGGTGATGCGCCGCTGCCCACGCCGTAGGTTTGCGCGCCAAGGTGCAAGGCCTCAGCGAGTTCTGGTACGCGGGATAAACCTAAATAATCATTACTGCTGAAATTGACATAGGCGCGACCTTCGAAAACAAAACGCGGGCTCGAAGTCGATGCGTTGGTATTAAGGGGGCGATCGACACTCAGCACTTTACGTTGTCGCAGTAATCCTTGTTCACGCAAAGCGTGCTGACGGGCGGCAATTTTAGTCTCAAGCAGAGAACTCATCGATGTAGCCTCAAGCATGACTGTCTCAAATATGACTGTTTCAACAATGGTCTCAACAATGATTGCCCTATGAGTGTTCAATTTAAGACGGTTGCCTTAGAAATAGAGCACATTTAATAAGCCTGTCGGCCGCAGTCAAAACAGACTACGACCAACAGGATTGACCTGTTATTCAACGATGTGCGTCAAACAACATGAACTCAGTGTGCTTACAAAGCACCCGCGTCATAGAATTGTGCCGATGACTTATCTTGATAGGCCGCCGCTTTGGCTAATACAGCACTTTCTTCTTCCAGTTTTGCCGCCGCGCCCTGCTCTGGACGTAAACCTAAACGTCGGAATAGCCCCATATCATCGCTTTCTTCTGGGTTTGGCGTAGTCAGCAATTTGCAACCGTAGAAAATAGAGTTCGCGCCAGCAAAGAAACACATGGCCTGCAGTTCATCACTCATATTTTCGCGGCCTGCCGATAAACGCACGCGCGAAAGTGGCATTAAAATACGCGCTACAGCAATGGTACGCACAAATTCGAGTGGATCGAGATCGTCAAGCTTCTCAAATGGTGTGCCCGCCACTTTGACTAACATATTGATCGGGACTGAATCAGGGTGCTGCGGTAAATTGGCCAGCTGTTGCAATAATCCTGCACGATCCGTCGCCTTTTCACCCATGCCTACAATCCCGCCAGAGCAGACTTTCATGCCTGAGGCACGCACATTTGTCAGTGTATCTAAACGATTTTGATAGGTACGAGTGGTGATCACATCGCCATAATATTCAGGCGAGGTATCTAAATTATGGTTGTAATAATCTAGGCCTGCACTGGCTAAATCGTTCGCCTGATCTTCAGAAAGCATGCCGAGCGTCATGCAAGTTTCCATGCCTAAGGCTTTGACTTCTTGTACCATTTGCTTAAGGTACGGCATGTCTTTTTCTTTGGGGTTACGCCAAGCGGCACCCATGCAGAAACGAGAAGCCCCCGCGGCTTTAGCGCTGCGAGCTTCGGTCAGCACAGTTTCCATTGCCAGCAAACGCTCTTTCTCTAGACCTGTGTCATAACGGGCGCTCTGCGGGCAGTATTTACAATCCTCAGGGCAAGCACCGGTTTTAATCGATAACAAGCGACTAATTTGCACTTCATTGGGATCGTACACTTCACGGTGAATGCTGTGGGCTTTAAATAACAAATCATTCATCGGCAGCGCAAATAAGGCTTCGATTTCTTCCCGCTTCCAATCATGACGAACTTGCAACTGCGACATTGAACACCCTTTTTATTCTGTCTTTTATCTTGGCTAGGATAACGTCAGCCCTTAAACTGTCAACGCCAACCAGTGAATCCAGTTTACTAATGGCTACTTTACCACCAACTTAGTGAGCGTTTATGCGCAATTTACTCGATTTTGATTTTGATAGCGCCCATATTTGGCATCCTTACACCTCCATGACCCGTTCTCTTCCTGTTTTTGGTGTACATAGTGCAAAGGGCTGCGAGCTCGAACTCGTCGATGGCCGCAAGCTGGTCGATGGCACTAGCTCATGGTGGGCCTGTGTACACGGCTATGCGCATCCCGAAATATTAACCGCGATGGAAAAACAGCTGCATCAGCTGAGCCATGTGATGTTTGGCGGCATCACCCATGAACCCGCCATTGAACTGTGCAAAAAACTTATCGCTATGACCTGCGAGCCGCTGACGAAAGTCTTTTTATGCGACTCTGGCTCTATCTCAGTCGAAGTGGCGATCAAAATGGCGTTGCAATATTGGCAAGGTCAAAGTTTGCAAGGTAAGAGCGCGCAGGGGCAAAGCGCACATAAAGAGCGGCCGCTAAAACAACGCATTCTTACCGTTAAGAAGGGTTACCACGGCGATACCTTTGCCGCCATGAGCGTGTGCGACCCCGAAGGTGGCATGCACACTATGTTTGGCGATGCGCTTACGAAACAATCCTTTGTGCCCGCGCCACAAACCGCCTTTGGCGAAACCTTACAAGCCGATGATTTAACCGCAATGCGCAGTTTTTTAAGTGCAAATCACCATGATATTGCCGCTGTGATCATAGAGCCGATAATGCAAGGCGCTGGCGGGATGCGTTTTTACAGCGCAGATTATTTAGCAGGTATTCGCGCCCTGTGCGATGAATTTGATGTGTTGTTGATCTTAGATGAAATCGCCACAGGCTTTGGCCGTACAGGTAAGCTGTTTGCCTATGAACACGCCAATATCACTCCAGATATCTTATGTTTAGGTAAAGCGCTAACGGGCGGTTACATCAGCCTAGCGGCAACGCTATGTACCGATAAAGTTGCCCAAGGAATCAGCCAATCTCCCGCTGGCGTGTTTATGCATGGGCCGACATTTATGGGCAACCCGCTGGCCTGCGCGGCGGCGTGTGCGAGCTTAGACTTAATCAACCGCAATGAATGGCAAGCGCAAGTGGCCGCTATCGAGCAGCAAATGCGCTTAGAACTTAAGGATGCGATTGATTTACCGAGTGTAAAAGACGTGCGAGTACATGGGGCAGTAGGCGTGTTAGAGATGCATGATCCCGTCAATACCGCTGAGCTACAGCAACAATTTGTTGATTTAGGGGTGTGGGTTCGCCCCTTCGCTAACCTTATCTATATCATGCCGCCCTATATAATTAGCTCGGCGCAATTAAGCCAACTCACCGGTGCGATGAAGCAAGTGGCGGCTGGCATTAGTGCAACATCCGCCAGTGCCGAGCCACAGCTTATCAGTCACGGTTGATGCCAACAGCATAAGCCTTCAACGCAAGAATCCTTCAAATAGACAACACTCAGCGCACCGTTCTAGGTGCGCAGGGGTTTAAACTGAGCAGCTGTGTTAAGTGACTCGGCAGTCACCTTATACCAATCACATTAAATATCTAATCAGTTCAGAGCCTCACAGGCATCTCAATCCAAGGCGCATTGACGCAGAAATGGTTATTCCCTTTTAAGTCAATGCAACACCGGAGTGGGATGCCTGTGAGGCTCCCGAAGGGCGGCTGATGTTAACGGCGTAGCAACGCACTTTATACTGCGTTTAAGGCTTTCGACAGAGCACCACTATGCCTTCAAGCCTTCGCCTTGTCTAAAGCGCGTTGAACTCCCGCTGAATGAACAGATATTTAATACGATTGGTATTACCCCTTTTTCAAACCTCGCATCCTATCAAT
Source organism: Shewanella sp. SR1 (assembly GCF_020447145.1). Taxonomy (NCBI): domain Bacteria; kingdom Pseudomonadati; phylum Pseudomonadota; class Gammaproteobacteria; order Alteromonadales; family Shewanellaceae; genus Shewanella; species Shewanella sp. SR1. The sequence goes on from NZ_JAJAEF010000007.1 coordinate 233,701, forward strand.
AGCTAAAAGTGCTAAGGTTGCAATTGCAACATTGCTCACAATTCCTATTAAAACTCCGCAATTTAGCCGATTAATTTAATCCATCAACTGGAAATTTTACCAAAGCCAGCAATGCTTATATCGCTAACTTTACCCCACACATCTTTCGCCAATATCCGCCAACAAATTGAGCTAAGGAATGGCTTAAATAGCTACACCAAGACATGGAGATCATATGTTCAAACTCGCTGACATAGCCGTCAATCGCAAACTCGCATTACAGCTCATTATCGCCCTCGCAGGCGCCTTAATTTTACTCGTTATTTCTGTTACCGCTTTAAAGCACAATCTGATGGCGGAGCGCGAGGCACGGCTTAATGCCGTATTGTCCCTCGCCAGCAGCCGCATTCAGGCGTTATCCCAATCACTGCCCTTAGAGCAAGCACAGCAAGCCGCCAAGGACATGTTGAACGACATGCGCTTTGATAATGATAACTACTTGTTTGTGATTGATGAATCGAGGCGCGTCATCGTCCACCCCATCAAAAGAGAATTAGTTGGCCAACAAATGGGCAATCAAGGCGAAGAAAACTACTGGTACAAAATGGTCGAACTCGGCCGTGATGGCAAACAAGGCTTAGTCGAATACCGCTGGACGACAGCTAACGGTAAATCGGCGCAAAAAATGTCACTGGTAATGGGATTTAAACCTTGGGGCTGGATCTTGGGCTCAGGCATGTTACTCCAAGATATCGAAGCCACCATTTGGCATGAGTATTTTGTCATGGGAGGCACGACATTAGTGCTTATCTTGCTCATGGCTTGGCTAGGTTATGCCATTAGTCACTCTATCACTCGGCCACTGGATGATGTAAATCAGGCGATGCTCGCCATCACAAAGGGAGATTTAACCACGCAATTAAAGGTCTATGGTAAAGACGAGCTTGGCACCTTAGCCCGCAACATCAACCAAAGCATTGGCTCGATTCGTAGCACCTTACTGGAAGCGAGTCATAGCGCTGATAATGTTGCCCAGGCCTCGGCTCGTATCGCCTCAACCGCAGAGGAAACCAATCAAGCGGTGAATAATCAGCGGGATCAGCTTGCCCAGCTCGCCACCGCCATGAATGAAATGAGCGCCACTATCGCCGATGTGGCGAATAATGCGGAGAGCACGGCCAAAGATACCAAAGAAGCCACATGGGAAGCAGGCCTTGGCGACCAAGATGTTCACGCCAGTGTGGACGGAATTCATGCCCTCGCCAAAGAAGTGGAGCAAGCGACGGATCAAGTGAACATGCTCAAAGAGGAAGTCATGCAGATCAGCGAAGTCACCTCAGTGATCAGCGCAATTTCAGATCAAACTAACTTACTCGCACTGAATGCCGCCATTGAAGCCGCCCGCGCAGGCGAGCAAGGACGAGGGTTTGCTGTGGTCGCCGATGAAGTGAGACAACTCGCCAGTCGCACCAGACAATCAACCGAAGAAATTCAGAACACGATTTCATTATTGCAACAACGGGCCGTGAGCGCTGCTAAAGCAATGGATGCAAGCCGTGCGCTGGCAGAAAACAGTGTGAGTCAATCGGCAAAAGCGGGAAGTGATTTATCGCTTATCGTAGCCCACATCAAACATGTGAGTGACATGGCGACCCATATCGCTACCGCCGCAGAAGAGCAAAGTGTGGTCGCTGAAGACATGAACAGAAACGTGTGCGGGATTAATAACTCAGCGCTCGAAGTCTCTGAATCGGCAACCTATCTCGCCCAAGAAAGTGAAAGTTTGGCGAAGTTATCACTGAATTTAAATGGCAAACTCGCCGTTTTCAAACTCTGATCATTCACTTGATTAGGGATGAACTAAAGAACGATGACAAACCTTTAGCCAACCAAGCTTTTAGCCCAGTGTTAGTCCAGATAGTCCGCATAGCAACTGCGTGGGTTATCTGGACTTTCGATTAACGTACCGACGCCACTAAACTCATTTTACCGAGCGCCTATTACTAAACCTATCTTGCCAAGCTAGTTTTGCTAAGTTAATTATGCAAAACACATGCTACTCAACTTATTTCACTAAGCTGGAAATCAATGCACGCAGCGCGGCAGGTTTTATCATTTTCGCCATATAGTGATAGCCGCGGCGCTGCACATCTTCCACCAGCTCTTTGCGGGTATTGGCGGTGATCAAAATGCCGGGCAAGTCTTTGCCATACAGGGCACGAATACCGTCCATCGCATCGACGCCATTTTGGCCATCATCTAAGTGATAATCGGCGAGGACAATATCGGGCGCGACGCCTTTCAGCCCCAGCTTAATGCGTGCATCGGATAAATCTTTGGCGCCAATAACCTCACATTGCCAACGACTTAATAGACTTTCTAAGCCAGCCAGAATCGCCTCTTCGTTATCGATACACAGCACTTTGATACCCGATAACGGCTGCAGCAGCGATGGCAACGCCTTCACTTGCGGCTGGCGCACAGTCTCCCCGAGCGGCACACAAATAGAGAATACCGAGCCGCGCCCTAAATGGGACGAGACTTGAATACCGTGTTCCAGCACTTTACTGATGCGATCGGCAATTGCTAAACCTAAGCCTAATCCGCTGACATTGTTGCTCTTAGGATTATTCAGCCGTTTGAATTCTTTGAAAATCTCTTGGGTTTCTTTTTCATCGATACCACACCCCGTGTCTAATACTTGGATCTCAAGGTAATGACCCCGATGGCGACAACCAAACAAGACTCTGCCACCACGGGCGTAGCGGTAGGCATTGGTTAAAAAGTTTTGTAAGACACGCCGTAATAGCGAAGGATCAGAATTAACAGTCGCACTGCATGGGATCATCTTAAAACGGATTTGGTTGTCCGCAGCCATCGCCTCAAACTCCACGGATAAGCCATTGATCAGTTCTGAAATCGCAAAGTCACGCCGATTAACATCCACCATGCCGGAATCGAGTTTAGAGATATCCAGCAGATCGGTAAGCAACTCGCCGGCGATCTTAAGCGAGCTATTCACATGGGATAAGGTGGTTCTAGCCTCGCGGTCTAAATTGGGATACTGAGATAAAGATGCGGTAAACAGCCGCGCGGCATTAAGCGGTTGCATTAAATCATGGCCAACGGCAGCCAAGAAGCGACTCTTAGAGGCGTTGGCGATTTCTTCCTGCGCCTTAGCTTCCAGTAACTCACTGTTCAACATGGCTAATTCGTAGGTTCGCTCATTAACGCGGCTTTCTAAGGTTTCATTGGCTTCGAGCAGCGCGCGCTCCTGCTCGCGATACTGAGTAATATCGGTAAAGGTCATCACAAAGCCACCGTCTGGCATGGGATTACCTTGAATTTTAATCACTTTACCGTCCCTGCGATGGCGCTCAGAAGTGTGCGGCGTGCCATTACGCATGTGCTGCACCCGCTGTTCAACCTGCTGTTCGATTTCCCCTTCACCACAATAACCCCGCGCCGCATTAAAACGGATCACTTCGCTGATGGGCATGCCCTGCTGCAAGAATCCATCGGGATATTGATACAACTCCACATATTTATAATTCCAAGCTACTAGGTTGAGATCGCTATCTATCACGCTCATGCCTTCATAGGCGTGCTCAATCGCGCCGCGCAGCATGTCTTGGCTGAGCATAATTTTCGATGAAGCTTCATCCACTAGACTGAACACTTCATCCAGCGCCAAATCACGCCCTTGCAGCACAGAATCCATCACCAGTGCTGCGCTTGAGGCGCCAAGTACGCCCGCCAATAAACGTTCAGTGTGGAAAATCAGCTCAGGCGGCGCCGCTTTATGCCAACTATCACTTTTTACCGCATCAATAGAGAAACGGCTAAAGCTTTCATAGGCGCGTGTTGGGCTGACGAATCGACTGGCGAGAATGAGTAAATCCTGCTGTGAAATCGGACCATTTTTCTTATTGGCGCTGTTTTTCAATTTGCCAGGGCTCACAAAAGCACTGGCCTGAATACGCTCGGCCACACCCGCCCTAAACCAAATAGACCCCAAAATATAACAAGCGATATTAGCAAAAAGTGCCGTGAGCGCATCACGCACATTGGGCGTTATCGCATCTAGCAAGCCTTTCTCGCTCGCGACGCCAGACAAGAACACCGATGAACTTTGCACATCAGTCATGCCCTGCAACATGATGTAAAACCACAGCGTAAAGCCCACGCCGAGCCCTAAAAATACCCCAGCACGATTGCCGTGTTTCCAATAGAGTCCGCCCACTAAGGCAGGCGCTAACTGAGCAAAAGCCCCAAAGGACAACATGCCGAGATGGGACAAGGAATCACTGTCCGCTAAGGCCAGATAACTGCCATAACCTAAGCCAAGAATGATCACGATCGCCAAACGGCGAGCATTGAGTAACAACTGCGAGAACTGGCTGAAGTTTTTCTCGCGGATATGGCCCGTGCGCAGCATCACAGGCACCAGCCATTCGTTACTCACCATCACACTAATAGTCACCACCGCCACTATCACCATGCCGGTTGCCGCCGAAAGAGTGCCCAGCAGCGCAATCACCGCCAGCAAAGGTTGATCTAAGGCGAGTGGCAAATTAATCACATAGGTATCGGCCGACACAGAATCGCCGAGGATGATCTTCCCCGCCAAGGCGAGCGGCCCAACGAATAAACCAAAAAGCGCTAAATAGATGGGAAACAGCCAACGTCCTTTCGACAACACAGACTCATCGGCGCATTCAACCACCATCACATGGAACTGCCTTGGCATACACAAAAACGCCGCCATTCCGACAAGTAACTCAGGCATTAAAGCTTCGATACGGGGATTGGGATAATTGATCAGCGACTGCGCATTTGCCTGCTGCCAAATATCCCCAAAACCATCGAACACCCCAAAACTAATGACGACGCCGACCAATAAAAATGCGGCGAGCTTCACCAGAGACTCAAAGGCAATCGCAAGCATCATGCCGGGATTGTGCTCGGTGGCATCGAGTTTGCGGGTACCAAATAAAATGGCAAATATGGCTAATAAAGACGTGATCAGTAACGGAATTGTCACGCCATCGAGAGGATCGTTTGCGGGTTGAAACAGGTTAAGGCTGAACACCATCGCCTTAAGCTGCAGGGCGATATAGGGCATGATGCCAAACAAGGCGATTAAGGTGACTAAGGCGGCTAAGGTTTGAGATTTGCCGTATCGGGCGGCAATAAAGTCGGCCACTGAGGTGATATTTTGTGCCTTAGACACTAATACCATCTTGCGTAACATGCCAAAACCTAAGGTAAAAATCAGAATTGGGCCGATAAAAATCGGTAAAAAAGACCAGAGATCTTTAGCCGATTGGCCAACAGTGCCTAAAAAACTCCACGAGGAACAGTAAACCGCTAAGCTCAGGCCATAAATACCGACCTGTAGCTTTTTGGTGATCCGGCTAAACCAACGCTCCGCCCCCCACGCTAATAGGAATAAAAGCGAGACATAACAGACGGCAATAACGGCGACGACTAAGGTTAAATTCATACTTTGCTCTTTTTTCTGATTATTGTGCGATAAAACCTGTCTAAAATCTAGCCGGATTTTTAATGCAACAGACTAAATATAAAGGAAAATTTAAAACTAGACCAAGGTCTAATGGAGTTGCCGCCCCCTTGCATACCATACTCAGTCCACGCAATTTTTCAAAAGGGAAGCCCTATGAGCTCGCAGTCTCTCTACAAAGTCTCCGGCAATATCGCTGCCAATGCACTTGTAAACAACGATAAATATAAAACAATGTACCAAGAGTCGATTGTCAATCCTGAAGGTTTCTGGAGAGAACACGGCAAGCGTATTGATTGGATAAAACCCTATACCAAAATTAAAAAAACCTCTTTTGATGATCATAATTTATCGATCAACTGGTTTTACGACGGCACCCTAAATGCTTCTGCCAACTGTTTAGATCGTCACTTAGCCGAGCACAGTGATCGCGTGGCGATTATTTGGGAAGGCGACAACGCCAGCGAACAACGCAAAATTACCTACGGTGAATTACATGCAGATGTGTGTAAATTCGCTAACGCATTACGCAGCCAAGGCGTGCGCCGCGGTGACATAGTCACGATTTACATGCCTATGGTGCCAGAAGCCGCAGTGGCTATGCTCGCCTGTGCCCGTATCGGCGCGGTGCACTCTGTGGTCTTCGGTGGTTTCTCACCGGATTCTATCGCCTCTCGCGTCATTGATGGCAAATCAAAAGTCATTATTACCTCAGATGAAGGTATGCGCGGTGGCCGTGCTATCCCATTGAAACGCAACATCGATGATGCCTTAAAAAACCCTGATGTCACTACTGTTGAAAAAGTCATCGTGCTTAAACGCACGGGCGGCAAAGTGGATTGGGTAGAAGGCCGAGATGTGTGGTGGCACTCACTGATGGAAACCGCATCTGAGTACTGTCAACCAGAGGAAATGGACGCAGAAGCGCCGTTATTCCTGCTGTATACCTCAGGTTCAACCGGTAACCCCAAGGGCGTATTGCACACCACTGGTGGCTACATGGTTTATGCGTCTATGACCCATGAGTATGTGTTCGACTACAAAGCGGGCGAAGTGTACTGGTGTACCGCCGATGTGGGTTGGATCACTGGCCACTCTTACATGGTTTACGGCCCACTTGCCAATGGTGCGACTGTGCTTATCCATGAAGGCGTTCCGAATCATCCAAGCCCTGCCCGTTTAGGCGAAATGATTGACCGCCATAAAGTGAGTATTCTCTACACAGCACCCACCTTAATTCGCGCGCTAATGGCCGAAGGTAAGCAACACTTCGATAAGTTCGATGGTAGCAGCTTGAGGATCATGGGCTCAGTAGGCGAACCCATCAACCCAGAAGCATGGCGTTGGTACCATGAGGTCATAGGTCATGAACATTGCCCTATCGTCGATACTTGGTGGCAAACTGAAACCGGCGGTATTTTGATCACGCCGCTACCAGGCGCGACCGACACTAAACCAGGCTCTGCGACCCGTCCATTCTTTGGTGTTCAACCCGCGTTAGTCGATAACATGGGTAACATTTTAGAGGGGGAGAACGAAGGTAACTTAGTGTTACTCGACTCTTGGCCGGGCCAAATGCGGACTGTGTATGGCGACCACGAACGATTCGTGCTGACCTACTTTAAAACTTTCCGCGGCATGTATTTTACCGGTGACGGTGCCCGCCGCGATGAAGATGGTTACTACTGGATCACAGGCCGCGTCGATGACGTAATCAACGTATCCGGCCACAGATTAGGTACGGCAGAGGTCGAAAGTGCGCTGGTATCACACGAACTAGTTGCAGAAGCTGCAGTAGTTGGCTACCCACACGATATTAAAGGCCAAGGTATTTATGCGTATGTCACGCTAACCCGCGGCACTGAAGAAACCGAAGAGCTACGTCAAGAGCTGCGTCAATGGGTTCGTAAAGAAATTGGTGCACTGGCAACCCCAGATCTCATCCAATGGGCAACGGGCTTACCTAAGACACGTTCGGGCAAGATCATGCGCCGCTTCCTGCGTAAGATTGCCGCTAACGAAGTGACCAACTTAGGGGATGCATCAACCTTGGCCGATCCAGCTGTGATCGAGACCTTGATTGAATCACGCTTGAATCGTACAGAGTAATATCCGAGTTACGAACAACGTCCACAACGCTTAGTCTATGCCCAATAGGCTAAGCGTAACCTGAACCTCCCTTTTTAAACCTCAGGTTAAAAGTGAACCCTGTTGAGAGAGTGTGTGTGATTGCTCCTTTCTCTAGCTTGCCCCTCCAACCAGGGGCATTTTTTTTGCCTGTTATGTTAAGCTTGCGACCTCACTTTTATTCAGCATAGATTTTTTATCAGCGTGTCAGTCAAACTCAGAGACTATCAACAGCAAGCGGTTAATGCCGCCATCGCCCATTTTAGGCAAAGCCAAGCTTCCGCCGTACTCGTATTGCCCACAGGCGCCGGCAAAAGCATAGTGATCGCCGAACTGGCGCGCATCGCCAAAGGCAGAGTCTTAGTACTCACCCACGTGAAAGAATTAGTCGCGCAAAATGCTGAGAAAGTCGGCCTACTCACGGCACAAGCCAGTATCTATGCGGCGGGGTTGAATCAAAAAGCCACTGAGGGGAAAACCGTCGTCGCCAGCATTCAATCGGCGGCGCGGGGGTTAACCCAGTTCGATCAGCCGTTCTCGTTAGTAATTATTGATGAATGCCACAGAGTCAGCCTTGAGAAAACCAGCCAGTATCAACAAGTGCTCAATCATTTACGCACGAAAAATCCCCAATTAAGATTGCTCGGTCTCACCGCCACGCCCTATCGCCTTGGCACGGGCTGGATTTACCAGCAGCACTATCACGGCAAAGTGGGTTCGCCCGAACATGCCATGTTTGAACATTGTGTGTTCGAGCTGCCCATCAGGCCACTCATTAAACAAGGTTACCTCACAGCACCAACGCTGTTTGATGGCCTCAGTGCCCAGTACGATTTCAGCCAACTGAAAGCCAACGACAATGGCGAGTATGCTGAAGCCGAGGTTAACGATTTACTGGGGCATTACGGCCGCGCGACCACCGCGATTGTGAAACAGCTCATTGAACTGAGCCAACATAGAAAAGGCATTATCATCTTTGCGGCAACGGTGCGCCACGCCAATGAGATTTTTGGCCTACTCAACCAAGCTCACGCTGCACAGAGCGCCATAATCACGGCACAAACGCACGACAATGAACGTGATGCGACGATTGAACGCTTTAAAGCCCAAGAGCTCAAGTTTTTGGTCAACGTGGCTGTGTTGACGACAGGCTTCGACGCGCCTCATGTGGATTTGATTGCGATTTTGCGCCCAACCGCCTCAGTCAGTCTGTTTCAACAAATGATCGGCCGTGGTTTACGAATCGCTGAAGGTAAAAAAGATTGTCTTATCATCGACTATGCTGCCAATGGTTATGACTTGTATTTCCCCGAGGTCGGCCAAGCGAAACCCAACAGTAAATCGGTACCCGTGCAAGTGCATTGCCCAGTATGTGATTTTGCCAATATTTTCTGGGGACTCACGGACGACGATGGCGACATCATTGAACACTTTGGTCGCCGTTGTCAGGGCATAGTCGAACAGCATGGTAAAAAGCAGCAGTGCGACTTTCGATTTAGATCTAAATCTTGCCCTGATTGCGGTGAAGAGAATGATATTGCCGCGCGCATTTGCCAGCACTGCCAATCGACTCTCATCGATCCCGATAAACGCCTTCGCCAAGTGCTCAGCCAGCAGCACCATCATTTGTTCCGCTGCCAACATATGACGCTCATCGACGATGACGGCAATCTGAAAGTGCAATACCTCGATATCGACGGCAATGAATTTAATCGCCGCTTTAAATTGCAAACGCCGGCACAGTGGCGAGCCCTATATGCCTTATTCATCTTTCCCCATAGCCGAACGCCGGGATTAAAACCGAAAAAGTACACAAAGGTGACAGAGTTAATCAGCGACGCGGATAAATTCCGCATGCCCGATCTCTTGCTACTGAAGAAACATAAAAAAGGCTGGGATCTGCTCGAAAGCTATTTTGATTATCAAGGCCGCTATCAAACTGAAAATAAACTCGGCTGACATTATCAATTCACTTAGGCCTATGGTATAAAACGACTAAAGTAATCCTAAGGAGCTATTATGTTCGTTGTTATTTTTGGCCGTCCAGGCTGTCCTTATTGCGTTCGTGCTGTGCAATTATCTGAGCAACTCGTTGAAAAACGTGATGACTTTAAGTTCAGATATGTCGATATCCACGCAGAAGGCATCTCTAAAGCAGATTTAGAGAAAACTGTTGGTAAGCCAGTTGAAACAGTACCGCAGATTTTTGTCGATGAGAAACACGTCGGTGGCTGCACAGATTTCGAACAATATGTTCGCGAAAACAATCTGTTAGATTAAGCTCTACACATATGTGACCCGCTTAATGCAAAAGGAGACCTAAGGTCTCCTTTTTAGTTTTTATCACAAGCAAGTAAGATTAGAGCACATACTTAGCCGAGAACATGATGCGGCTCAAATCACCATCATCGCCATTTTCTTTACTGTTCTTGGCGTACATATACTCGACCCCAAAGGTCAGTGGTTTGCTTGGCGAGTAAAGTAAGTTGATATAACCTGAATAAGCATCCTTATTCACGCCTGAACCAGTTAAAGCCACATTGTTATCCGCTTGCATGCCTGACAAGGTTATACTGCTGCGCCACTGCTCATTCCACCAATGACGGTAAGACACAAATCCACCTAAAGTACGAATCGACTCGATATCACCGTTAGCATCCAGCACACCCGCATTAATGTAATTGAGTGCCATATAACGACCTAAGCCTTCACCATAGGTGGCCGTGAAGCGAAGATCATCTTTGCCGACCGGAATAATGCCCGCCACACTTGCGCCATATCCTAGGGCTGAGCTATCAATCTGAGTCGCACCTATCTTAGTTTCTAAATTCAACTGACGGGCAATACCCGCAAAGGAGAACGCCGCGCCGCCGTCTGTTTTGAGGTTATACCGCGCGATAACATCGGGGATTACTCCGCTACCACTGGTAATACGGGCACCGCCTTGATTTGGCGTGACTGTGGTTTCAGGATTTTCAATCGCGAATTGGAAATTACCTTGGGTATAGCGCAATAGCGTTTGGCGGGCGAACGGGGTTCCGTCGGCAGCACCAACAAAATCGAGATTCTCAGGCAATGCCGCAGCATTTTGGAAGGTGGTCCACGTTTGACCTACGGTCCAATTGTCATAGGAGACAAATGCATGGCGAATACGAGGCGAATAGCTGTTAGAAGTGCGTTCATTACCATCGGTGTGGGTCATAAAATCGAGTTCAATAAAGCCAGAAAGTTTATGACCATCAACATCGGTCGTCGCTTTGAAATTAAAACGCGTTTCGCGAGCTTGAAAATCCACGACTTGATTGCCATTACCCTCTTTTCCATAAATAGTACCAGGAACATAAAACTGCCTAGAGAGATCCCCCGAATCCGGTGCGCCATTGCCATAATCACTGAACATAATGTCAGCTTTGATATAACCGCCAAACTCAACATCCGTATCTTTTAGTGATGCCGCATTGGCCGAACTTGCTAATGCCAATAATATTGCACTACCCATCAAGCTTAGTTTTGCTTGTTTCATTTTTTGTCTTTCCCCAATTGTTATTATTTATCCGCAACCAATATGGACAAATTAACAAGTGAGAAACATTGGCAATAGGTCTATGAGACAAAAGTAGAAAATATCAGGATAAATAATATGTTAGGAAAATATTTGAAACGAAATAAGTAAAACGAAGGTATTAAATCTAGTACTGAGTATTGGAGTTTAACTTGGTAAGTTCAGAGGGGAAGACAATGTGTAATTCGAAGGGATAAATAAGTGGTGGGTCGTGAAGGATTCGAACCTTCGACCAATTGGTTAAAAGCCAACTGCTCTACCGACTGAGCTAACGACCCATCTAGGTATTGCGCTGATTTATGCACTTTCAGTAAAGTGGTGGGTCGTGAAGGATTCGAACCTTCGACCAATTGGTTAAAAGCCAACTGCTCTACCGACTGAGCTAACGACCCATCTAGGTATTGCGCTGATTTATGCACTTTCA